>NZ_JARPVX010000008.1:0-5879 GCF_033947565.1 Lichenihabitans sp. Uapishka_5 | reverse complement strand
AACCCGGAACCGGGAGCCCCATGCCTCAGGTGCCAAGGCCCCCGGTTCCGGATCTTCGCTTCGCTTCGTCCGGAATGACGGCAGCAAACCGTTTCGACCTGTGACCACCCATCCCCAAGGCTTCGCTCGCCCGGGATAAGGAATTGCAAGATCCCATGTGCCTCACCTGCGCCCACACCATCCACCGCCGTCAGCATAATTTTGGCTGGAGCCGCGACTTCGCGCCCGTCGTTACCTGCCGACCGGGTGAAACGATCGGCTTTGAATGCCTCGACGCCGGCAACGGCCATTTCAGCAAGGCCTCCACCGCAGCCGACGTGCGCACGCTCGACTTCGCCAAGGTGAATCCGGTGTCGGGGCCCGTCTTTGTGGAGGGCGCCGAGCCGGGTGACGCGCTGAAGGTGACGTTCCGCAAGTTCATCCCCTCGGGCCTCGGCTGGACCGCCAACATCCCCGGCTTCGGGCTGCTGGCTGACCAGTTCCCCGACCCGGCCCTGCATATGTGGAGCTACGATCCCGCATCCCTGGCGCCGGCCGTTTACGGCCCGAAGGGTCGCGTGCCGCTGAAACCCTTTGCAGGAGAGATCGGCGTCGCGCCGGCCGCGCCCGGCGTGCATTCCGTGGTGCCGCCCCGCAATGTGGGTGGCAACCTCGACATTCGAGACCTAGCCGAGGGCACCACGCTCTACCTGCCGGTGGAGGTCGCGGGCGCGCTGTTCTCGATCGGCGACACCCATGCGGCGCAGGGCGACGGCGAGGTGTGCGGCACCGCCATCGAAAGCCAGATGGACGTCGAACTGACCCTCGACCTCGTCAAGGGCGCCAACCTGAAGAGCCCGCGCTTCACCACGCCGGGCCCCGTCACGCGCCACCTTGACGGCATGGGCTACGAGGCCACCACAGGCGTCGGTCCCGACCTGATGACGGCCGCGCGCGAGAGCGTGATGCGGATGATCGACCTTCTCGGGGCCGAGCACGGGCTTGCCCCCGTTGATGCCTATATCCTGCTGTCCGTGTGCGGCGACCTGCGCATCAGCGAGATCGTCGATCAGCCGAACTGGCTGGTTTCGTTCTACTTCCCTCGCATCGTGTTCTCGTGACCGACCCGATCCTCGTGGTTCGCAACCTGTCGATCGATGCCCGCACGCCCGAAGGCTTGCGGCCGGTGCTGGAGAACGTGAGCTTCGCTCTGCAGCCCAGCGAAACCCTGTGCCTCGCGGGCGAGTCGGGTTCCGGCAAGTCGCTCACGGCACTGGCTATCATGCGGCTGCTGTCGCCGTCGCTGAAGCGACGGGACGGCTCGATCGTGCTGGATGGCCGCGAGCTGACGACGCTGCCTGAGCGCGCCATGCGGGGTTTGCGGGGTGGCGCCGTCGCGATGATCTTCCAGGAACCCATGACGTCGCTCAACCCGGTCATGACCGTGGGGGCGCAGCTCACGGAAGCCATCCGGGCCCACGGCGCCGCTGCGGGCGGCGGCGCCGAGGCGCGTGCCCGCGCCATGCTGGATGCCGTGCACATTACCGACCCGGCGCGGCGCCTCAGCCAATACCCGCACGAGCTGTCGGGCGGCATGCGCCAGCGCGTGATGATCGCCATGGCGTTGTCGTGTCGACCCAAGGTGCTGATCGCCGATGAGCCCACGACGGCCCTCGACGTTACGGTTCAGGCCCAGATCCTCAGGCTCGTGCGCGAGTTGAAAGCCGAGTTCGGCACCGCGGTCGTGCTCATCACCCACGATATGGGCGTGGTGGGCCAGATGGCCGATCGGGTGCTGATCCTCAACAAGGGCCGCGTCGTGGAGGAGGGAACGGCCTCGGCCGTTCTGCATCGCCCCGAACAGCCCTATACGCGGCAGCTCCTTGCCGCCGTGCCCCGTCTTGGCGCCCATGCGGGCACCGATGCCCCGCCGCGCGTCACGGAGGCGCCGCCCGTGCCGGTGGCACCCGGGCCCGTGCTCTTCGTCCGCGACCTGTCGGTCACCTATGGTCGACCGGCAGGACTGTTCCGGCGCCGGACCCCAGGTCCAACCGTTGCCGGCATCGGCTTCACGGTAAAGGCAGGGGAAACGCTGGGCCTCGTGGGCGAGAGCGGCTCTGGCAAGTCGACGGTCGGCAAGGCCGTGCTCGGCCTCGTGCCCTTTGTCGGGGAGGTGGTGATCGACGGGCAGGCTATCGCCGGTTTGGCGCCGCGCGCCATGAAGCCAGTGCGCCGGGTGGCGCAGATGATCTTCCAGGACCCTTATGCGTCGCTCGACCCGCGCATGTCGATCGGCGGCGCCATTGCGGAGCCGCTCGCGATCCACGGCATCGGCAACGCGGGCGAGCGACGCGACCGCGTTGCCGCGCTGCTCCGCCGTGTCCACTTGCCGGCCGATGCCGCGTCCCGCTACCCGCATGAATTTTCGGGCGGCCAGCGCCAGCGCCTGTGCATCGCCCGTGCGCTGGCGCTCGAGCCGAAGCTGATCGTGGCCGACGAAAGCGTCTCGGCGCTCGACGTTTCGGTGCGGGCGCACGTGCTCGACCTCATGGCCGAACTGCAGGAAGAGCTTGGCCTCGCCTACCTGTTCATCTCGCACGACATGGCCGTTATCGAGCGCATGAGCCACCACGTCGCGGTGATGCGGGGCGGCGCGATCGTCGAGCAGGGGCCGCGCCGCTCGGTGTTCGAGGCGCCCCAGCACGCCTACACGCGCGCCCTCATGGAAGCGGTTCCGACCTTCGCTTGATCGCCGACCGGGGTTCGAGCCGTTGCGATCATCGGCCCCAGTCAGGGCGTTCATCGTCGCCGACCTCGGTCGGGTTCAATCCCTAGGTCCTGGTCTTTCGTGAACGCGCGCGTCCAGCACGGGACGCAGCGCATCGGCCCAGCGGACGTAACCCTGCTGGTTCAGATGAAAGCCATCGAGCGTCAGGGCGGGGTCGAGGATCCCGGCTGGTGCCATGATCGGGTTGAGGTCGAGGAAGGTGCATCGTCCAGCCTCGGCGCAGGCCCTGCGCTCACAGGCGTCCAGCTCCCGGATCGGCCCGTTCAGCGTCGGGGCGGCGGTCAACAGCGTGGCGTGCAGGATCAGCGGGTGATCGGCCGTCAGGCGCCGCACCAGCAGGGCCACGGTGGTGCAGGTCGCCGCCACGGTTTGGTGCGCCGCAAGGTCGTTCTCGCCGATCATCAGGGCGATCGTGGCGCCGGGCGCGGCCAACTCGTCGGCACGCTGCAGCAAGCCTTCCGCCGAGTCGCCCGTGATGCCGCGGTTGCCGACATCCGACCGCCGCAGCAGCGCCGGCCAATCGGCGTAGTCGACCAGGGAATCGCCCGCCATGACGATCGGCATGGTGGAAGGATTGTCATGGTAGAGCGCCTGCTTGTGCAGCATCGGCCAGTTGGGGGTGAAGTCGGTGTGGAGCACGTGCATCTCGACGCCGGCGATCAGCCGCCACACTGGCGACAGGCGCAGCTGTACCACCGTGACCCCAAGCACCACCCCGGCGCAGAAAGCCGCCATAACGGCCACCGACACGGCGAATCTTCTCACCCTTGCTCGTCCTTGCCGGGCTTGAGGTCAGGATAAGCGCGCCGAAACATCTATCAGAGTTTCATAAAGCGCCTCGCGCGCCGGCATGGCGTTGAAGGCGTGGTCGACACCCGGCACGATGCGGACGGGCCGTCCGAAGGTTTTTTCCAGCCGGGCCGGCGCCCGTCCGAAGCGGACGTGAAGATCCGTCAGCCCCAGGTCGCCGGCGCTGTACAGGAGCGCGAGCTGAGCACCGCGCCGCCGCACCGCGGCAATGCGGTCGGGAAGGCGCACCGCTCGACGATCGCGGGTGAACGCCGCGGCGAACCGCCGTCGCATGTCGTCCCTCAAGCGCCGCATCAGCGTGCGGATGATTTTCAGGACGGGCGTGCGTCCGCCGAGCACCCGGCGCCAGGCAGGTCCGTGCCCGGCGAGGCTGAGATAGGTGGCGATGCTCCGTGCCGCCGTTGCGGAATAAGGGGCGCCTCCATGGGCCAGGTCCCAATCGAAGCAATACAGGTTGACAAGCACCGCCCCGGCGATGCGGTGATCCCGGCAGATCGCATGCAAGGCCAGATAGGCGCCGTTGCACGTGCCGGCGACGATGATCGGCCCTCCCCAGCGGGTCGCGATGTGATCGACCGCAGCCCGGACATCGTCGAGCGCGGCCAGATCGTAGAGAGGAAGGCGGCCGTCCGGCCGGTCGGGGCTGTCGCCCGCGCCCCTGAGGTCCATGCGCAGGGATCGAAGGCCGGCGCCGGCCAACCTGCGGGCAAGTTGGGTTGTTTGCCGCCCTGGGCCCGAATGGACGTCGAGGCCCATGTTCAAGAAGAGTACGACCGGGTCTCGCGGTTTGACGAGCGGGTGACATTCGACGCCCACCACCCCCGGCCCGAAGCGGACCGGCTCCTCGAACCCATGCGGTCCCTCGATCCGAGCTTCCGACGGGGAACGCGACGCAAAAGAGGGCATTCGGTTGCTTGGTAGGCCACGCGCGACATGCTCGGCCACAGTCGCCAGGGTCGCCTCGCTGAACCGGGATTCGAGAGCGTTGGCGCAGAGGTGCGCCAGATCGGGAAAGGGCAGGGTGGTGATCGTGGCGCCGAGATCCCGGTAACGGTCCGCCAAGGTGCCGCGATCCTGACCCATCAGCAGGATGTGGGTGGCCGGTCGATGATCCCGCCGCATCAGGTCGATCCCGGCGATCTCCGTCAGAACTGTCGGGGCGAGGGCGAAGCCGCCAGCCGTGACTGCGCCTGCCGTGGCCGGCATGGGGCTGCCATCGGGCAGCACGTCGATCATGCGGGCTTGCAGCGTCGCTTCGCGGATCAAAGCCTTGCCGGTCGCGAAGGGCGCCAGGAGGATCATGCGGTCGATGGGCTCGTCGTCCGCCACCAGTACCGCCAGGGTACCCCCGAGCCTGAGGCCGACCAGCACTACCTCGTCGACCGCGGCCACGGCGCGCAGATATCGAACGGCGTGACGGATCGCTTTCGTCCAGGGCCCTTCGTGCTCGAGCGTGTCGTCACCCGAATCGCCCGAACCGGGATAATCGAAGCGCAGGGTGGTGCATCCCGTTGCAGCGATGCGCCGGGCGAGTTCGCGCCATGGGCGATGAGCGCAATGCTGCTCGTAGCCCCACGTGCCGCAGAAGATCACACCGCGACCGTTATGGCCCGGCGTCAGCCATCCGAAGAGGCTGCCGATCGAGACTGGTCGCTCCTGCGGCTGTGGCTGGGCGAGTGGTGCCGGGTATTCTGCAACGGCCGTCAGCATACCGGTGCGACCGCCGTGGTTGCCTGCATGGGAGAAAGGAGCGACGCCCGCACGGTCCTCGTGCCAGCCTCGGCCTCGACGGATCGGCCGATGGCCGAGCGCCTTGGCCGCGAAGCGCCGGCCTCATCGACCAGAACCTCGATAAGCCGGTCGTATTGCGCCGCCAGGGCCGCGACCTTGTCGCCGACCTCCGCGACCTTGTTGCGCGCGGCGGCGCGGGCGAGCTGGAACTGCAGCAGCTTGGCCTCCTGGGCGATGGCGTCCGCCGCTGCCTCGGCGGGTGCGAGGCCGGTCTCCCCCGCCTCGCTCAGCCAGGCCAGATGGGCCTGCAGGCAGCCGAAGTTGGCGCCGAACTGGCGCAGCACGTTGAACGCATAAGCGTGAAAGTAGGCTTCCGGCCGGTGCGCCAGCGCTTCCGTGTCGCGCCCGAGCTCGTTCGCCCAGGCGCGGAACGGGTTGCGGCGTGGCCGACGGGCCAGGTGCTCGGCCAGCAGCACGCGGGCCGTGGCGACCGGGTCGGCGGCCGGCGGCCCGACGTCGAACTTGATGATCTCCGCATAGGGCAGCAGTGGCAGGTCGCCCGGCCGGTAGG
>NZ_JARPVX010000089.1:0-14474 GCF_033947565.1 Lichenihabitans sp. Uapishka_5 | reverse complement strand
GCCGCGAGGCGCGCCAGCCGCCACCCTGGCGCGCCTCGCGGCCGCCTGGGAGCGCGTGCGGGCGCAGGCCCGCGAAGCCAGCGCCCTTAACCTCGACAAGCGGCCGGTGTTGCTCGGCCTCGTGGGCGACCTCACTGACGCCACCAGGGGTTGACCGGGGCGCGGCTTCCCCGGCAGAACGGACGCTGACGCCGGCCCATCGGCCCGCAGCGTCCCGCGAACCTCGACGGATCTTCATGGCCGGCCGCCCCACCTTCTACGTCACGTCCGCCATCCCCTATGCCAACGGCGCGCCCCATATCGGCCACGCCTACGAGCGCATCGCCAGTGATGCCATTGCGCGCTTCAAGCGGCTCGACGGCTACGACGTGCTGGTGATGTCCGGCATGGACGAGCACGGCCAGAAGATGCAGCAAACGGCCGCCCGCGAGGGTCTTACCCCACAAGGGTTGGCCGACCGCACGGCGGCGCAGTTCCAGAGCATGGCGGAGCGGCTCGACGTGCGGGCCGACGACACCATCCGCACCACCGACCCGCGCCACGCCCGCGCCGCCCAGGCCTTGTGGAGCCGCATGGCCGCCAAGGGCGACATCTATCTCGCGAGCTATTCGGGTTGGTATTCGGTGCGCGACGAGGCCTATTACGACGAAGGCGAGCTCACCACCCGCGACGGCCGGCGCTTTGCCCCCACCGGCACCCCGGTCGAGTGGATGGAGGAGGAAAGCTATTTCTTCCGCTTGTCGGCCTATGCCGACAGGCTGCTGGCGCTCTACCGCGACCAGCCGGATTTCGTCACGCCCGAACAATACCGCAACGAGATCGTCAGCTTCGTGACGCGCGGCCTGAAGGACCTGTCGATCTCCCGCACCACCTTCGATTGGGGCGTGCCGGTGCCGGGCGACCCGAAGCACGTCATGTACGTCTGGGTGGACGCGCTCGCCAATTATCTCACCGGCACGGGCTTCCCCGATCCCGACGCCGCTCGCGCCCGTTATTGGCCCGCTCAGGTGCATGACGTTGGCAAGGACATCACCCGGTTTCATGCCATTTACTGGCCGGCCTTCCTCCTGTCGGCGGACCTGCCCCTGCCCCGCCAGGTGGTGGCGCACGGCTTCCTCTTCAACAAGGGGGAGAAGATGTCGAAGTCGGTCGGCAACGTCATCGATCCGATGGCGCTGGCCGATGCCTATGGGGTGGACCAGCTGCGCTATTTCCTGTTGCGCGAGGTGCCGTTCGGGCAGGACGGCAGCTATTCGCACGAGGCGATCGTCGCCCGCATCAACGCCGACCTCGCCAACGACCTCGGCAACCTGGCCCAGCGCTCGCTGAGCATGATCGGCAAGAACTGCGGCGGCGCCCTGCCCCAGCCGGGCGACTTCACCCCAGCCGACCTCACCATCCTGGCCGAGGCCGACGCGCTGTTGGCGAGCGTCCGCGCCCAGATGCAGACCTTCGCGCTGCATGGCCTGCTGGGCGAGATCTGGCGCGTCGTGGCCGAGGCGAACCGTTATTTCGCCACCGAGGAACCCTGGATCAAGCGCAAGACCGATGCGGCCCGGATGAACACCATCCTTTACGTCACCGCGGAGGTGCTGCGCACGCTGGCGATCCTGGCCCAGCCGGCCATGCCGACCGCGATGGCGACGCTGCTCGACCTGTTGGCCGTCGACCCTGGGGCGCGCGATTTCGCCCATCTCGGCGCCGACCACCGGCTTGCGCCGGGCACGGTGCTGCCGACCCCGACCGGCATCTTCCCGCGCTATGTCGAGCCCGAGGCGACGGCGTGACGGGGCGCGCCTGATGCTCGTCGACTCGCACTGCCACCTCGACTTCCCCGATTTTGCGGACGAACTCGACGCCGTGGTCGAGCGCGCCAAGCAGGCGGGCGTCGGCCGGCTCATCACCATCTCGACCCGGGTGGCGCAGTTCCCCACGATATCGGCCCTGGCCGAGCGCTTCGCCGAGGTGTTCTGCACCGTCGGCACGCATCCACTGCAGGCGGCTGAAGAACCCGACGTGACGACAGAGGACCTGGTGCGATTGTCGGCGCATCCGCGCTGCGTCGGCATCGGCGAGGCGGGGCTCGACTACCATTACGACAAAGCCCCGCGTGACCTCGCGGCGCGGGCGTTCCGCACCCACATCGCGGCGGCTCGGCAGACGGGGCTGCCGCTCGTCATCCATTCGCGCGACGCCGACGACGACATGGCGGCCATCCTGCGCGACGAGCATGCGCGCGGTGCCTTCCCGGCCGTGCTGCATTGCTTCACCTCGGGCGCGGCGCTCGCCCGCACCGGGGTCGAACTCGGGCTGTCCATCTCGTTCTCGGGCGTCCTGACCTTTAAGAACTCGGGGGCGCTGCGTGAGATCGCGGCCGCCGTGCCGCTCGACCGGTTGCTGGTCGAAACCGATGCGCCGTTCCTTGCCCCGATGCCGCATCGCGGCAAGCGCAACGAGCCCGCCTATGTGGCCGAAACCGCGCGGGTGCTGGCGGAGGTGAAAGGCATCGGCTTCGAGGCGCTGGCGGCCGCCACCACGGCCAACGTGCATCGGCTGTTCAACAAGCTGCCGCCGCTGGGTGACGCCGCATGAGCCTGACGCTCACCATCCTGGGCTGCGGCTCGTCGGGCGGGGTGCCGCGGCTCGGCCAGGGCTGGGGGGCCTGCGATCCGTCGAACCCCAGGAACCGCCGCAGCCGCTGCTCGGTCCTGATCGAGCGCGAGGCCCCGGACGGCAACCGCACCACCCTGCTGGTCGACACCTCGCCGGACCTGCGCGAACAGCTCCTGCGCACCGGCACCGAGCGGCTTGACGCGGTGCTGCTCACCCATCCGCATGCCGACCACACCCATGGCATCGACGACGTGCGGCCACTGGTGATCCACATGCGGCAGCGTATCCCGATCCACATGGACGACCCGACCTGGGACGTGGTGGGCCACAACTTTTCCTACATCTTCCACACCCCGCCCGGCAGCATGTATCCGCCGCTGCTCGACCGGCATCGCATCGTGCCGCCCGAGCCGGTGACGGTGGAGGGGCCCGGCGGCGCCATCGTGGTGACGCCCTTCGTAGTCGACCATGGGGAGATTCCGGCGCTCGGCCTGCGTATCGGCGACCTCGTCTACATGCCGGATGTGAAGCGGGTGCCCGAGGCGGCCGTGCCGATGCTGAGCGGCCTCAGCCACCTGATCGTCGATGCGCTGCGGCCGCAGCCGCATCCCTCGCATTTCTCGCTCGCCGACGCGCTCGACTGGATCGCCCGCATGCGGCCGCGCGAGGCGGTGCTGACCAACCTGCACACCGACCTCGACTATGAGACCCTGCGCCGCGAGATCCCGCCCGGCGTCACCCCCGCCTACGACGGGCTGCAGATTCGGCTGCCGTAACGCACCCTTACGGCTTGGCGAGGCACCCCTGGGAATAATCCTTCCAGGTCATGCCGGCGGCCGCGCCGGTCTTCTTCATCGACGACCATTGATGCCCGCACTCGCGCATGCGCGACCGCGCGGCATTGCGGGTTTGCGTGGTGTCGCTCGGGGCCGCGCCGTCGTGGCTCGCCGGGATCGCAGCTTCCGCGGCACAGGCGCTTCCCGCCGCCGTGGCGCCCACCAGGGCCAGGACCAGGAGGGAGGCGGCTGCTAGAGCCCGGAGGTGTCGCGTCATGGGGAACCGGCGTTGGGGTCTCGGGGCCGCAGCAGGGCGCGGGGCCTCCGGTCTCGACGAGCCCGATGGCGACACTATGGCCGCGGGCCACGACCGGGACCGGCCTCCACAGCGGATAAGCGTAGCAGCCGGGCGGCGCGAAGGAGAATGGCTCGCGGCCGACGTGTCCCATTGCCGGGGCTGCCCTCCAGGCCCCATAAAGCGCGCATGACCCCGACCCCGACCCACCGCCCCGTCAAGCCCGGCGACCACGTCTTTCTGGTGGACGGATCGGGCTTCATCTTTCGAGCCTATTTCCAGTCGATTCGGCAGGATGCGAAATACAATTACCGCTCGGATGCGCTGCCGACCGGCGCGGTGCGGCTTTTCGCGACCAAGCTGTTCCAGTTCATCCGCGAGGGCGCCGCCGGCTTCAAGCCGACCCATCTCGCCATCATCTTCGACAAGTCCGAGAACTCGTTCCGCAAGGACCTTTACCCCGCCTATAAGGGGCACCGCTCGGAGCCGCCGGAGGACCTGCTGCCGCAGTTCCCGCTGATGCGCCACACCGTGCGGGCCTTCGGGCTCGAGCCCGTCGAGCAGGACACCTACGAGGCCGACGACCTCATCGCCACCTATGCCCGCGAAGCGCGGGCCGCGGGGGCCGACGTGCTGATCATCTCGGCCGACAAGGACCTGATGCAGCTGATCGAGCCGGGCGTCATCATGTACGACCCGGCTTCGGGCGACCCGTCGAAGGCCGGGTCGCGGGGCGAGCGCATCATCGGCGAGCAGGAGGTTGTGGATTATTTCGGCGTCAGGCCCGACCGCGTCGTCGACGTGCAGGCGCTGGCGGGCGATTCCACCGACAACGTGCCGGGCGCCCCCGGCATCGGCCTGAAGACGGCCGCGCAACTCATCACCGACTACGGCGACCTGGAAACGCTGCTGGCGCGCGCCGGCGAGATCAAGCAGCCGAAGCGACGCGAAACGCTGACCGATCCCGAGAAGGTCGGGCTGATCCGCACCTCCAAAACCCTCGTCACCCTGGTGCGCGACGTGAAGCTCACGACGCCGCTCGAGCGGCTCGGCCTGCACGAGCCCGATCCGGCGAAGCTCGTCCCCTTCCTGAAGGCGATGGAATTCACCACCCTGACCAAGCGGGCCGCCGAAGCCTACCGGTGCGACGCCGCGGATTTCGCGGCCGATCCCGATTACGTCGGCACCGGCGGCTGGCGATCCCGCAACGGCCACAACACCGACGGCGACTTCCCCGTGACGGAGCCCTCCGAGGCGCCCGCGGAGGGCAGCCACCCGGTCGAGGACGAGGCCACACCGGGCGCGGCCGCGGCCGTGCCGGCGCCCGCCCTGACGGGCCCGCAGCGCCTCGCGGCCGAGCGCGTCCGACAAGGCCAGGCCACCGTCATCTCGCATAAAGACTACACCACGATCACAACGCTCGAGGCACTCGACGCCGTTCTGGCCGAGGCCGCCATGACGGGCGTGCTGGCGGTCGACACCGAAACCACCTCGCTCGACGCCCGCAACGCCGCGATCGTCGGCATCGCGCTGGCAACCGCGCCCGGGGCGGCCTGCTACATCCCGATCGGCCACCTGTCAAACGAGGCCGAGGGTGGGTTGTTCGGCGAAGGGGCGCTGCTGCCCGACCAGTTGCCATTGGACATCGTGCTGGCGCGGCTGAAGCCGGTGCTGGAAGGGCGCGGCATCCTCAAGGTCGCGCAGAACATGAAGTACGACTGGCTCGTCTTCAAAACCCATGGCGTCGAGGTGCAGGGCTTCGACGACACGATGTTGCTGTCCTATGCGCTCGACGCTGGGATGAATTCGCTCGACTTCAACCGGCTCGACGCCCTGTCGAAGCAGCACCTCAACCACACGCCGATCGCCTTCAAGGACCTGACGGGCTCGGGCAAGAGTTTCATCGGCTTTGCCCGGGTGCCGATCGACAAGGCCACCGAATACGCGGCCGAGGATGCCGACGTGGCGATGCGCCTGTGGCTGATCTTCAAGGCCCGGCTGCCGGCCGAGGGCGTCACGACGGTCTACGAGGAACTCGAGCGCCCGATGGTGGAGACGCTGGCCCGCATGGAGCGACGCGGCATCCAGATCGATCCCATCATCCTGCGCCGCCTGTCGGGTGAGTTCGCGGCCGAGCAGGCGCGGCTCGAAGCCAAAGTCTACGTGGTGGCGGGCGAAACGTTCAACCTCGGCTCGACCAAGCAGGTGGCCGACATCCTGTTCGGCAAGATGGGCCTGCCGGGCGCCCGCAAGACGCCGACCGGCGCCTGGTCGACCCGGGCCCAGATCCTCGACGACCTTGCCGAACAGGGCAACCCCTTTGCTCGGCTGATCCTCGAGTGGCGGCAGGTGTCGAAGCTGCGCGCCACCTATACGGACGCGCTGCCGGGCTTCATCGATCCGAAGACGGACCGCGTCCACACGTCCTTCGCACTGGCGGCCACCACCACGGGCCGGCTGTCGTCGTCCGATCCCAACATCCAGAACATCCCGATCCGCACCGAAGCCGGACGCAAGATCCGCAAGGCCTTCGTGGCGGCGCCGGGCCACAAGCTGATCTCGGCCGATTACGGGCAGATCGAGCTCCGCCTGCTGGCCCACATGGCCGACATTCCCGAACTGAAGGCCGCCTTCGCGGAAGGCCGCGACATCCACGCCTCGACGGCGTCGGAAATGTTCAACGTGCCGATCGAAGGCATGCCGTCGGAAACCCGGCGGCGTGCCAAGGCGATCAACTTCGGTATCGTCTACGGCATTTCGGCCTTTGGGCTGGCCAACCAGCTCGGCATCCCGCGCGAGGAGGCCGGCGCCTATATCCGCACCTATTTCGACCGGTTCCCTGGCATCCGCACCTATATGGACGCCACCAAGCGCATCTGTAAGCAGCAGGGCTACGTCGAAACCCTGTTCGGCCGCAAATGCCATTACCCGCGCATCACGGCCTCGAACCCGGCCGAGCGCGCCTTCAACGAGCGCGCCGCCGTCAACGCCCCCATCCAGGGCACGGCCGCCGACATCATCCGCCGGGCGATGATCCGCATGGACGATGAACTGCTGCGGGCGAAGCTGTCGGCCCGCATGCTGCTGCAGGTGCACGACGAACTGGTGTTCGAGGTGCCGGACGCCGAGGTCGAGGCCACCATCCCGGTCATCACCCGGGTGATGATCGAAGCGCCCTATCCCGCGATCACGCTCGACGTGCCGCTGGTGGTGGAGGCGCGGGCGGCGGAGAATTGGGACGAGGCGCATTAAGGAGCGCCCAACGGTTCGCCTCTTATCAGCGTCTCTGTTGTAAGAAGCGATCTGATAATTGTGCGATCCCTTCAGTCTTGCTTGTCCTGCCGCCTGAAATCAATCAACAGCAAGCACATCAAAAGCAGATCGGTTTTCTTTCCAGAACGTAAGAAGGCGGTGTGCTGCGCCGTAAGCGGCCCGGACTTTCGTCGGGATGACGGACGATCCGTCAGAGATGACGAACGGTTCCAGTCCACGAATCTGCAATGCAGAAGAGCGCCCGTTCACCGACAACTGTCCAGGGACATCCTTTAGCATTTCTAAGACAACTCGAAGCTTATCGGGTTCTATGTTCTTGAACGCGAGATCCACCTCTCCTTTATGCCCCTTGAAATCAACTCGCAGGTATTTAGCTTGTTTTGGTGTTTCCGGCGCAAAATAGACACTACGCGGATATTGGGTTCTATGAATGAAGAACCCGGGAAAGTCGCGATCCAACATGGTGTAGACCGTGTCCCACCATGCTTTGACGTAAGGCTCATGGATCGCAATATAGGCGTCCCTCGCCTTTGGACCGAGTTTGGGCACAGCCTTTTCAAGAAAAGATGCGCGATAGCACGCTCTTAAATCATCTGGGTCAGCTCGCAGGTAGGCGGCTGCAGACTCAAAAGTAAGCTGAACAACATTGTCCGGCAGTTTTTCCTTTATGTAATTCGCAGGTGTGAAGAATAATACAGAGAAGCCAATCGTAAGATTGCGAGATACCTCGCCTTCGCCCCGGCGAACATAGCGTTCTAATTGGGAGGGCATAAGACCGGCGTCGATCTTGTCTTCGACAAAGAGCCGGTAAGTTTTCCCTCCCACTGTACGGAAGGTTGCTGCGATATCTGCCTCACTTCCGTCTTCGACATCCGACACATTGACTGAGAGTGCGGGATAAATCAGCGCGTCGGAAAGATCAAAGTGCCCCATGATCCAGGCGGCGAATGCTGAATTCACGCGAAGCTCTTCCGCCATCAGAAGATCTATATCTCGCTCTACAAATTTTCGTATGCCGCAGGGTGAAGGATGGGGATCAGCGTGCGAAACAAGGTTTCCTGTGACGATCATGCCGCTATACTCTGCTAGAGTAGATGCGTACTTAATTCCTTTAAGTTACATTCAATATCAGCAGCGTCTACAGGAAAATTGGCGTCACGCTTCTGTCAAAGCCGTACCAATCTCACCCCCCAACATTAAACGCCGCCAACGCCGCCATATTGACAATGTCGACGTCCTTGGCCCCGAGCGGCACGATCTGCACCGACTTGTCCAGGCCCACCAGCAGCGGGCCGATCAGGGTGGCGCCGCCGAGCTCCTTCAGCATCTGGGTCGAGATGGAGGCGGAGTGGAAGGCCGGCATCACCAGGACGTTGGCGACGTCGGTGAGGCGGGAGAACGGGTAGGAGGCCATGCGCTCGCGGCTGAGCGCCACGTCGGCCGCCATCTCGCCGTCATATTCGAAATCGACGTGCATGGTGTCGAGCAGACCCACCGCTTCTTGGACATAGCGGGTGCGCTCGCCGGCCGGGTAGCCGAAGGTCGAGAAGGCCAGGAGCGCCACGCGGGGCTCGTAGCCGAGGCGGCGGGCCACCCGGGCGGCCTCGACGGCGATTTCGGCCAGACCCTGCGCGTCCGGCAGCTCCGTGATGGCGGTGTCGGCCACCAGCACGGCGCGGCCGCGGGTGATCATCAGCGACAAACCCATCAGTCGATGGCCGGGCCGGTCGCCGACGACGCGCCGCACTTCTTCGAGCGCCACCGTGAAATTGCGGGTGACGCCCGTCACCACCGCGTCGGCGTCGCCATTGGCCACCATGGCGGCGGCGAAATGGTTGCGGTCCTGGTTGATCAGGCGCTGGCAGTCGCGCAGCAGGAAGCCGCGCCGCTGCATGCGCTCATACAGGAAATGCGCGTAAACGCCGTTGCGCTTCGACAAGGCCGCGTTGTGGATCTCGAGGCCCTTCAGCTCGTCGAGGTCGATGCCGGCCCCTTGCGCATTCGCCTTGATGCGATCCTCGCGGCCCACCAGGATGGCGGTGCCGAGCCCCTGGCCGACGAAAGACAGCGCCGCGCGCAACACCTGCTCTTCCTCGCCCTCGGCAAACACCACGCGCTTCGGGCTGCGGCGCACCTGGCTCATCACGCTCTGCAGCGCCCCGGCCACGGGATCGCGCCGGGCCGACAGCTGCGAGCGGTAAAGCGCCATGTCGCCGATCGGGCGGCGCGCGACGCCGCTGTCCTGCGCGGCCTGCGCCACCGCGGGCGGAATGGTGTGGATCAACCGCGGGTCGAACGGCACCGGGATGATGTAGTCGCGGCCGAAGCGCGGGCGGGCGCCCTGATAGGCCAGCGCCACCTCGTCCGGCACGTCCTCGCGGGCGAGGTCGGCCAGCGCGTGCACGGCCGCGATCTTCATCTCCATGTTGATGGTGGTGGCGCGGGCATCGAGGGCGCCCCGGAAGATGTAGGGGAAGCCGAGCACATTGTTGACCTGGTTCGGATAATCCGACCGGCCGGTGGCCACAATGGCGTCGTCGCGCACTGCATGGGCTTCTTCCGGCGTGATCTCGGGATCGGGGTTCGCCATGGCGAAGATGATCGGCTGCGGCGCCATGCTGCGCACCATGTCGGGCGTCAGCGCGCCCTTGGCCGACAGGCCGAAGAAGATGTCGGCGCCTTGCATGGCCTCGTCGAGCGTGCGCTTGGCGGTTTCGACCGCATGGGCCGATTTCCATTGGTTCATGCCGGCAGTCCGGCCGCGGTACACCACGCCCTTGGTGTCGCACAGGATGACGTTTTCGGGCGCGAACCCCATCGCCTTGATGAGGTCGAGGCAGGCGATGCCGGCGGCGCCGGCGCCATTGCAGACGAGCTTGGTTTGCCGGATGTCGCGGCCCGTCAGCCGCATGGCGTTCAGCATGCCGGCCGCCGCGATGATGGCCGTGCCGTGCTGGTCGTCATGGAATACCGGGATGTCCATGAGTTCGCGCAGCCGCTCCTCGATGACGAAGCACTCGGGCGCCTTGATGTCCTCGAGGTTGATGCCGCCGAAAGAGGGGCCGAGATAGCGCACGGCCGCGATAAAGGCGTCCGGGTCCTCGGTATCGACCTCGAGGTCGATCGAGTCGATATCGGCGAAGCGCTTGAACAGCACCGCCTTGCCTTCCATGACGGGCTTCGAGGCCAGCGCCCCGAGGTTGCCGAGACCGAGGATCGCCGTGCCGTTCGAGATCACCGCCACCATGTTGCCGCGCGACGTGTAGTCGAAGGCGGTGGCGGGATCCTTGGCGATGGCCAGTACCGGCACCGCGACACCGGGCGAATATGCGAGCGACAGGTCGCGCTGGGTCGCCATCGGCTTGGTCGGCACCACCTCGAGCTTGCCGGGCTTGCCGCGGCTATGGAAATGCAGCGCCTCCTGGTCCGTGATGGTGGGGCGCTTCGGCCGGCGGCTCGGGGTGTCGCTCATGGGTTTTGGTTTCCGTCCCTTTCAGCCGGTGTGGCATGGCGCCACCAGCTTGCCAAGGCGAAGGGCCGTGGAGAGCCCGAGGGACGGCGACCGAAGGTGGCGACGCCCTCGACCAAGGCGGCGCTCACCATCCAAACGGCGCGAACAGGGCGCAGAACACCACCAGCAGGACGATCAGCACGAGGCCGGCATCGGAAATCGGCGGCGGCCGGTCCGGCTTCGGATCGGGCGGCGCCATGGGCGGGGGTGGCAGGAAGCAGAGCATGGGCGCCCTGGAGGGTCAGGCGGAGCAGCCGCCAAGCTGACCACCGGCGCGCATGCCGGTCAAGCTCATGGCCTGCGACCGAGGTGCCGCCCGGGCCACGGGAGCTCCTCCGGGCCCGGACGAAGCGTTTGGCCTTTTAACGAATGCGACGGTGGTGCATGGCGCGATGATGGCCACGGCCCCGGTGCATGGCGCCATGCAAGGGGCGGCCCTTGCTCGAAACGAAGCGCCCGTGGCCCTGGGCCTGATATTGCCGGGCCGTAGCGGCTTCCGACGGCGCCGCCGCGAGCAGGATCGGCATCGCCACCAGGGCCGCACCCAGCAAACGGTTGAACAGCTTCATGTCATCCTCCCACTATGAGACGATGACATAGGGTGGCGCGGCGCCGTGTCGATCACCCCTGCGGGTCGGCCTCAGACCGAGACCTGGGCGCCGAGTTCCACCACGCGGTCGGACGGGATCGAGAAGAAGTCCGTCGCGGTGGCAGCCTGTTTCGACATGGCGATGAACAGCAGATCCTGCCAGCGCGGCATGCCGGAATTCGGCGACGCCTTCAGGGTACGGCGGCCGAGGAAGAACGACGTCGTCATGATGTCGAACTTCAGGCCCGCCTTGCGCAGGTTGGCGAGGGCCGCCGGCATGCGGGGCAGCTCCATATAGCCGTAATGCAGGTAGATGGCGGTGAAGTCGTCCGACAGCTTGGTGATCTCGAAGCGGTTCTCGCGCGGCACCCGCGGGCTGTCTTCGGTACGGACCGAAACGATCAGCACGCGCTCGTGCAGCACCTTGTTGTGCTTCAGGTTGTGCATCAGGGCCGAGGGCGCCACCTCGGGGTCGCTCGTCAGGAAGATGGCGGTGCCGGGCACCCGGGTCGGCTTGCTCTTGCCCAGCATGCGGACGAGGTCGCGGGTCGAGATCGAATCGCGATGGGTCTTCTGGCTGAGCAGCGCCGTGCCCCGCACCCACGTCCACATCACCAGCATCGAACAAGCGGCCAGCACCAGCGGCACCCAGCCGCCATCCAGCACCTTGACCAGATTGGCGATCAGGAAGGCGAGGTCGATGCAAAGGAAGAAGCCGATCACCAGCACGCAGGTGACGAGCGGCCAGCGCCACAGGTAGCGCACCACGAAGAAGGCCAGCAGGGTCGTCACCACCATGGTGCCGGTCACGGCGATCCCATAAGCGTTGGCGAGCGCGTCCGAGGACTTGAACAAGAACACCAGCAGCAGCACGCCGATCAGCATCATGCGGTTGGCGCGCGGCACGAAGATCTGCCCTTCGGTCGTCTCGGACGTGTGCTGGATCTCCATGCGGGGCAGCAGGCCGAGTTGGATCGCCTGGCGGATCAGCGAGAAGGCGCCGGTGATGACGGCCTGGCTGGCGATCACGGTGGCGGCGGTCGACAAGATCACGAAGGGGATCAGGGCCCAGTTCGGCACCATCAGGAAGAACGGGTCCTTGATGGCGGCCGGGTCCTTCATCACCAGGGCGCCCTGGCCGAGATAGTTCAGCAACAGCGACGGCAGCACGAAGAACAGCCAGGCGAGCTGGATCGGCTTGCGGCCGAAATGGCCCATATCGGCGTAAAGCGCCTCGGCGCCCGTCACGGCCAAAAACACGAGGCCGAGCGTCACGAAGCCGGAGGCGCCGTTGCCGAACAGGAAGGCGATGCCGCGCAGCGGGTTGAAGGCGTGCAGGATCACCGGCGCGTCGGCGATGTGCCAGATTCCCAGCACGCCGATCAGCGCGAAGAACACCAGCATGACCGGGCCGAAGAAGGCCGCCACCTTGGCGGTGCCGGACCGCTGCACGGCAAATAGCGAGATCAGGATCACCACCGTGATGGGCAGGATGTAGGGGACGAGCCCCTGCTCGGCGACGCCGAGGCCCTCGACGGCCGACAACACCGAGATCGCCGGCGTGATGATGGCGTCGCCCGAGAACAAGGCCGCCCCCGCGACGCCGAGCAGGAACACCACGCGGCCGCGCCGCTTCAGCACGCCTTGCGCGAGCGCCATCAGCGACAGCGTCCCGCCTTCGCCCTTGTTGTCAGCCCGCATCAAGAAGATCACGTATTTGACCGTAACCGTGAAGACGAGCGCGTAGATGAGCAGCGACACGACACCGATGACCTCGTCCGGCGAGGCCGATGTGGCACTGGTGTGGTGCAACGCCGTCTTCAGGGCATAAAGCGGGCTGGTGCCGATGTCGCCGTAGACGACGCCGACGGAGCCCATGACCATCGGCCAGAAGCCGCTCTTGGCGCCATGTCCCCGGTCATGGCTCGCGTCCATGGCCGCCGGCGAGACCGATGTGTCGCGCATGCTGTTCTGCGTCATTCCGCTCGTCTCGGGACCCGGCTGCCGGTTGTCCCTCGGGGCGAGACCTATACCGGTTCCGCATCGGCCCGAGAAGACCCCGCCCGGAGATCATGGGCCCCCACCGGTAATTCGGCGTGACACGGTGTCTCGCCCGGTGCCCAGCCTCCGGCTGGACAGGCTGGATGCGGCCCCCTAAGGCGCCCGCATGGCCGCTCCTCCCTCTCTCCCGATCGACGCCGTGCGGGCGCCGCTGCTCGACAGCCTCGAGGCAGGGCGGCGCGCCGTGCTGGTGGCGCCGCCCGGCGCCGGCAAGACCACCCGGGTGCCGCTGATGCTGCGCGACCGTGCCTGGGTGGCAGATCGGCGCATCCTCCTGCTCGAGCCGCGCCGCCTCGCGGCCCGGGCCGCCGCCGAACGCATGGCTGCCACCCTGGGCGAGCCCGTCGGCGAAACGGTCGGATTGCGGGCGCGATTCGACACCCGCGTGTCCGACCGCACCCGCATCGAAGTGGTGACCGAGGGCGTCTTCACCCGGCTGATCGGCCAGGATCCGGAGCTCGGCGGCATCGCGGCGGTGATCTTCGACGAGTTCCACGAACGCTCGCTCGATGCCGACCTCGGGCTGGCGCTGGCGCTCGACGTGCAGGGCGCGCTGCGCGACGACCTGCGCCTGCTCGTCATGTCGGCCACCCTCGACGGGGCCCGGGTGGCGGCGATCCTCGGCGACGCGCCGGTGATCGAGAGCCAGGGCCGCGCCTTTCCGGTCGAAACGCGCTACCTCGGTCGCCATGCCGAGCGCGACATCGCGGCCGATGTCGCGGCGGCGGTGCTGCAGGCCCTCGGTGAGGAACCCGGCTCGATCATCGCCTTCCTGCCCGGGCAGCGGGAAATCGGGCGGGCGGCCGAACAGCTCGCCGGGCGGGTCGCGGCCACCACCGATGTGGTGCCGCTCTACGGCGCCATGGACCGCGCCGCCCAGGACCGCGCCGTGCGGCCGGCCGCACCAGGGCGCAACAAGGTGGTGCTGGCCACCTCGATCGCGGAAACCTCGCTCACCATCGAGGGCGTCCGAGTGGTGATCGACAGTGGCCAAACCCGCGTGCCGCGCATCGAGCCCGACCTCGGCTTGACTCGGCTCGAAACCGTGCGGGTGTCGCGCGCCGCCGCCGACCAGCGCCGGGGTCGTGCCGGCCGCACGGAACCGGGCGTCTGCTACCGATTGTGGGAGGAAGCCGGCCAGGGCGCGCTGCAGGCCTTTGCCAAGCCCGAGATGCTGGATGCCGACCTGTCCGGGCTGATGCTCGACCTCGCCACCTGGGGGGTGCGCGACCCGGCAGCCTTGCGCTGGCTCGACCCGCCGCCCACCGCGGCCGTCGCGGCGGCCCGCACGCTGTTGACCGAACTCGGCGCAGTGACGCCCGACGGCAGCGTGACGCCCGAGGGCCACGCCATGGC
>NZ_JARPVX010000088.1:0-15003 GCF_033947565.1 Lichenihabitans sp. Uapishka_5 | reverse complement strand
GCCTCCGCAGGCTGGGCGACCGCATCAATCCCGAGGTGCAGCCGTTCGAACGGCTCGGCCGCCTCGCGCTGATAGCTACCCTCGCCGAAGGAGGGGCGCATGGCTGAGAACGCCCCGAACGCCGATCAGGCAGTCATCGACGCCGCGGTCGAGGCCCGACGCTGCCAGCAGGCCTACGTCGCTGCCAGCGAGCGAGCCGCCGATCTCGACGAGGCGACCGCTTGGCGCTTCGTGGAACTTGGGGAATGTCCGGTCTCTCCGGCGGACGAAGCCGGCCGTAAAGCCGTCAACGATGCCATGATCGACCTATTGGCGGCGATGCCCTACCTCACACCCGAAGCGACCAAGGCCGCGGACGAACTCGGCAAGCGAACCCTCGCCAAGATGTGGGGCGACCACAACACATGGCGTGAGCGCTGGCGCGAGATCGCGGCCGAGGTCGGCTCCACTGAAAGTGAGCGTGAGCACGATGACGCTTCAAACGCTGAGGTGGCGAGCATATACGCCCTAGCGGATATACGGGCGACGACGTGGGCCGGTGTGCTGGCCAAGGCGTCGGTTTTCGAAGATCAGGGCGTGGACGACGACGGGCCGGCCTTCTGCCACGAAAAGCTCGCGCTCTCGATCGCGCGCGACCTGAAGGCCATGGCCACAGGCCCTACCCCGCCAAGCGGCGCCACCACGGCCTAGCCCGGTGCGCCTCGGCCTCACGGCGCGCGGCTTCGAGCTTCGCCTCGAGGTCGCGCTCCCGGCCGCGTCCATCCTCGATTGAGGCGGCAAACCGCTGCGCCAACTCGTGCAGCTCGGCTGCGATGCGATCGGCCCGGGTGTGAGCCTGCTCCGCCCGCTCGCGTTCGGCCAGCCGCTCGCCCCTTTCCCGTTCCTCGGCGGAACGCGCTTCACGCAACCGGTCCTCCAGCTCCGCGATACGGGCTTGCAGGAGCGGCACCGGGTCGGGTTCCGGGTGTTTCACCGGGCGGTGTACGGGCGGCACGTCGGCCGTATCACCGGGTGGAGTACGGGCCGCATCGAGTGGCACCAGCACCAGGGCCTTACCCTCGTTGCCGAGCTTCTTGCCCCAGTGCTCCCGCCGGGCGCGCTGGCGCACCGACTCGGGCGTCATGCCGAGGGCGGTCGCGGCGTCCTGGTAATTGAGCCAACGGTCGGCCGACATGGAATGCACCCCGCGTCACCGGCCGCATTCCGGGGCGGAGTCCGGGCGCGTCACCGGGCGGTGGAATATCGTTCTGATCGAGAACGATAAACGGCCGGCACTCCGGGTGGAATGCGGGCCGCATTCCGGGGTGGGATGCGCCCGTATAGGGGTGCCGCATCCATGGTTAACGCAAGGTGAAAGCCCATCCGATTGCGGGGAAACGCTTGGCTTTTGCCGGTTTCCCTCCCATAATGAGGCTTGTCACTAAGATCCCTAGCCCGCGCTGACTTGCCCGTCCGCGCGGGCCGTTTCGTTTCAGGCCTTGGTGGCCAGATCAATGGTCGAGGGCCACAGCCCGACCTTCTTCGGCCGCAACGAAGAAGGCTGGCCAGGCGGGGGGGTGCCTCAGGTTAAGATCTATCGTGGCGAGGTCTGCCGTGCATTGCCCCCGGGGGCAATAACCAGTCGCGGTTATGCGCTGTGCATCATGACACAATGACAGAGTGCGCATGACGCGGCCGGTATTACGCCCGGAGCGCCACCGGCAGCATGGTCCGGCGCGGCGCCGATCGGCGGGCTTCCTTCGACCGTGCCGAAATGTGCCGGCGGGCGCCGAGGGCACGATGCGCCTCATAGGTCTGCCGGGCCTGGGTTCGGTGGATGTGGGAGCGGTCGGACAGGTCCGCGAAGATGCGGAGCGGCTTGGGGGCTTCGCCTGGGTCGATCCAGGGGCGCTGCGGCGCCGAGGGCGGCAGCACGGCGATGGTGTCGAGCCGGGCCGAGAGGTCGGCCGCCAGGAGGTCGAGCGCGGCCCACCAGGCGGCGTATTCGGCCCGCTCCTCGACCATGCCGCGCGGATCAGGATCGAACCGGAGGGGCGAGTGCGACCCGGACGGGTAGGTGCCGCGGTTGCCCTCGACCGGCACCAGGCACTCGTATTCCACCTCGCCGCCCGTTACGGTGCCGTCGACCATGGTGGCCCACCGGTAGCAGCGCGGCCGGCCGCCGTCCGTATGGACGGGCATGGGATAGGTCTTGTCGTGCCAGTAGGGGCGTTTGCGGAGCTTCGCGAAACCAACGGTCGTGGAGACGACCTGGCGCAGGGCCCGGCGCATGGCGTCATGCTCGTCGATGCCGAAGGCTGCGAGGTCCGGCGCGAGGTCGAGCCCGTCCTCGATCGGCATCTCGACGAAGCGCGCTAGGCTCTCGACGGCCGCCTCGACCTTCAGGGCGTCGGGGTGCGGGTCGCCCATGATGGTGGGGAAGCCCGGCTCGCGGTGCCAGTTATCGATCCGGACGCCGTATTGCCCGAGCCGAAACATGGGAGAGACCTGGCACGGCTCGCTCACCCGGTCGCGGCTGCGCTTCGGCAGCTCGTCCCGGAAGGCCCAGGAGATCACGTCCTCCACGTCCATGACGCGCTTGCGGATGGCGGTGGAGGCGGAGGCGGCAGGCTTCGTCATGAGAGACCCCGGATTGAGGAGGTCGCCTTCAGTCGGGCACGGATTTCACGGGCGTCAAGAGGTTTCACAGAGGAGGGCCGCGTGGCGCTCCGTCGCTTCCCGGTTGAGCCCGGCCGCGATCAGCTCGGCCGCCAGCTTACGGCTGGTGTCGGCCGAGGTGAGGGGCCAGCCCATCTCCCGGCACATGGCGCTCCAGGGCTCCCGCTGCGATCGGCACCGCGCCCAGGCGAACAGGTGTAACCGGGACCGGGGGTGATCAGCCAGGAACCGCGGCGCCCATGAGAAGGCGTCGGCCGTGGACGGGTGCGCGTCATAGGCGCGGAACGTGCCGCCCGACGTGAAGACCGCGCGCCCGGGCAGCACCCGGAAGGCTTGCACCAGGTGGTCGGCTACGAGGGCGGCAGTCCAGAAAGTCGAGGGCACGGCCTGGGGTACATAGCAGGAACAGAGGTGCGTGACACGTCACGGCCGAACAGGCGTGACGCGTCACGGGCACGGATATGTTTCAGGGTGAGGGAGTAACGGGGGATGTCGGTGGCCGGTGCAATGGCCAGCCTCCGCGAAGGACGCAGCCCACAAGGCCCACAAGGATCCCCGCAGGAATGCCCACAAGAAGCGCGTATTCACACCACACGCACTCAGGCGTTCTGTCGTCCGTATAGGCGCCGTGACTGTCTCTTACCGGAGTGATCCGGGGCGCTTGGATGGGGGGAGTATAGGCAGAACCTGTAAAGGCGCCATCTTGGCCGAACCTATTAGGAGTGCGCCATGGTGCCCATGTTCGACAGAAACTCCGACCTGAAAGGTTGGTTTGATCCAGGACGACACCTATTCGACACGAGCTGCAACTGGATCGCCTTTGAAGCCGGCGGCCATCTGTGGTCCGCAGAAAAAGGGGATTGGCTCGGACCTTTGAAGGGGCTGTGCGCCCTGGACACGTCTGGTCGACCTGTTCTCTGGAGCTCTTCTGGCAGTGTTGGCGGCATGGCGCGACCAGCAAGGCCGGCCCGCGCTGCACGACCGGCGCGACCTGCACGCCCAGCTCGTCCGGCTACGCCTGCACGACCCGCGCGACCAGCTGCACCAAGCGGAGGCTGGAGCCCATTGTCATTTGAGGAGTGGACCGCAGGATAGTCCGGATTGACGCCGGGGCTGGCGCAAGGGCCGAGCCGGGGAACGCTACAATCGTAGCTGAAAGGTCCGGTAATGCGACCTGTTCTGTTTATCGTTGCAGTGCTGATGAGCAGGGCGGCCGAGGCGCGGCCCTATCATTCGCATGGGTCCGCAGCCCCGGTTGTCTGGTCTTTCGTGGCACTCTGGATAGTCGCTGCGATCGTGTTCGGGATCATCGCAGCCTACGGTGCTATCAGACAGGCTATCCGGCGGCGGCTAGGAAAATAGGCATGACACTGGATCGGCACCGGGAATGGCGGTTATCGGAAGCGATCAGGCTCCCGCGTCAGCAGTCCGGATGGTGAAAGCTGCCTCGATCGCCGCGCGCACGGCCGTGTCGAGGTCGGCTGGCGCCCGGTTCAACAGATCGACGGCCACGGCGCTCGGCGCCAGGTAGATGGCCCGGCCGTCCGGATAGTTGAGCCGGACAATGCACGGCCCCTTGTCCGCACCGGGCCACTGCTTGACGAAGGCCAACTCCTCTGAAGGATCGTGCCCGATGAGGAGCAGGAGCTGGTCGATCCGCATCCACGGCGCCGGATAGCTGGGCCTCAAGGCCGGCCAGAGGTCGAGCGAGCCCGACCCGATCGGGACCGTCTTAAATGGCTGCATGGCTGGCCTCCTGGAGATCAAGCGCCGTCCGGATCACGCCGGCCCGCTCGGCCGAAACGAAGCCGAACCGCACGGCGTTGTGGATGTAGAGGTCGGCCAGCACGGGCGAGATCGTCCGGACCTTGCCCTGATTGGCCGATACGAGGCCGGCCGTGGCGATGAAGCTGGTCTGGCTGGCCTCAGGGATCGCCAAGGCGGCGAGCAGGGCGTCGAGGCCGATCCACACGGCTTTGTCCGGGTGGCCGATCGGGGGCTCATAGAGCGGCACGGCATAGCCGCCGGCGTCGAGTGTCCGAAGCGGCGGCACGGGCGGCCGATAGAAATTGGGCTCAACGAACATCGTAGGTGCGCTCCACGATTGTGATGGAGGGATGAAGGGGACTGCTCAGGGTGGCGGCCCAAGCGCGGCGCTGGCGGCGGTGTTCCGCATCCTCCCGGGCCGCGCGGACGGGCGCCAGCACGTCGGCGATGTCGAGGTCCGTCAGCGCCTCGCGCTCCAGCAAGGCGGCGGCTATGGCTTCGACGGCGTCCCAGTTCTCATCGACCAGGCGCTTCGCTTCGCGCTCGCAATGGTCACTTACGATCGCGGCGACGTCCTGAGTCCGGCAGAGCGCCGCGAGGTGCCGCGCTATATTCTCACGGTCGCTGTCGCCGCCGTCACGGCGCCGAGGCGCATGGCGTTTCGCGGCGGCCGGTCCCGCAAAGCAGATTGTCACGTCCCCTACGGAACAGCAGTGGCCGTCGTTGCCGAGAAGGTAGACGGCCAAGCCGCCGCGGGGCGGCTTGTCGATGATGTCTGCGCTGATCGGATAGGCTCCAATCGCCCATGCGACCGCAATGTGGCCGCCTTCATGGAAGGCTTTCCAGCGGCGCTCATCCTGCTGATCTGCCAGGAGGTCATCGAAGGTGAAGGCGCCCTCCGGCTCATCCACGTCCGGAGCCGCCTCAGGATGCCCGCTCATAGGCAAAACTGTAGTTCACGGTCGTTGAACCCCGGCACGACGACTTCGCCATACTGGGTGCGGATTTCGGGCAACCGGAGGTGTTGCACGATCGATGGGTTGGGCGACATGTAGGTCGTCTTGCCTTCCTCGTCCCGGTGGAAGGTAGTGAGGCACTCGACCCCGAGCACCTGGCCTGGCTGGCCAGCCTCCGCCAGGGCGGTGCTTGCTCGCTGCGCCTCGGCCTCGGCCTCTTGGATGGCCGCGATGCCCTCGACCAGTTCGCGGGCAATGACGGCGTAGCGGCCGTGCAGCCAAGCCCGGGCCGCATCGGCCTTGGTCTGCGCATCGATCCGACGCTTGGTCAGGGCCGCTTCGGCCTCACGCGCGCCGACCTCGGCCAGCTCCACCTCCAGCGCCTCGCTGCGGGCCTCCAGGCGTGCCACCAGGCGCCGCACGTCCACCAGGCGTGCCTCATGGGCGTCGACGGCCGAGTCCTCGGCGTTCAAAAGGAGACCCGGCCGCATCGCCTCCAGGTCGGCCATCTCGCCGCGGGCGGACGCGAGCTGCGCGGCGTTCGTCGTCAGTGCCTCGGCAACGTCGCTGGACGTAGTGAGCTTTGCGCGAAGGGCGCGGAAGGTCGGAAGTTTCACGAACGGTCCTTTCGGTCTGAAAACAGGGAGAGAGGGCGCGACTTTACTTCCACGGCACGCGCAAGCGCGCCGGAGCGCGCGTGCAAGTTATTGATGGTGCGTGGGGATTTCCGGCCGGCCGATCACGGCGCCGAGGCCAGACATAAAGATAAAATCGCGTTTGAAAATTTGGGAGACACCGGTCGAGTGCGGTGGCGCGTTCCCCGCGGGGGCGCGACCCCTGGGGAGGGACCCGCGACGGGGTGGGGCTGGGTGGCCCTGGCTCGGCCGTCAGGCCCGTCCGAGCCGCGCGTGCTTGGGCGAGATCGCCTCGCGCTCGTGCCGCTCCAGGCGCTCCACCGCAGCCATCACGGCGTGACCCGCTCCGGTGTGACGGGTTGCGAGCTGCGAGGCGTGGCCGACATAAAAGTCATCACGCGCGTACCGGATGATGCGCGCCACGAGCGACCGCTCGCCCTTATGATCGAACAGGATGTTCACGGGACGGCCGCCGGCAAGCTCTTTGCGAGCCGCCACCGCGATGGCACGGCTGTCGGCCGACGTAACCGCGATGATGGCGGTAGCTTCGGGATGGTGGATGCTGTGCATCGGTCGAGGTCCAGACAAGGCAAGGCCCGCGCGAGGCGGGCCGGAAGGTTGGATGATGCCGGCCATGCCCTCCTTGTCTCCACCTCGGCGCGTGCCGGAGAGAAGGGCTTCCCGCTGTTGGGCGGGCCGGCGACGCCCGCAAGAAGAGGCACGCGCGTTGATGAGGCCGGGCGGATCGCCACGGCCGAAGGTTAGAAGAGGTCGTTGTCCGAGCGGAACGGGCGCTCGGGCTTACGCTCCAGCCAGCCGAGGCGGGACGGAACGTCCGGTCCCCGCCAGCGCTTGTGTTCCTCAAAGCCGTACCGACCATCGTTCGCGTCGGGCGTGGGCTTGGGATCGGGCTGGTCGAGCCGCACCAGGGCCGCGCCAAACCGCGCGAGCAGCCGGCGCATCATCGCGGGTCCCTATCGCTGACGCGGGTGACTCCCGCGGCGAAGCTCATCACCGCATCCCAGGCGCGGACCACGATAGGCGCCGGCAGGCCAGGCCGTTCGATCTCGTAGCCGCCGCTCACTTGGCGCACAGCGCCGAGGTAGGCGTCGCCCTTCGCAAGGTGCATCTTGGTGCCCTCATCGATCATGCGGCGGAGGTCGCCCGAGAAGCTGCAGGGCTCGCGAGCCGGCTCCGGCCGGGCGCGCTGCACAGGCTTCGGCCAAACGCGGTCCCGGAAACGCTCGGCCGCTGCGCGCGTTGTGAACTCCTCGCGCACGCGCTGGCCATAGGGATCGTTTCCCCGCACCACAAATATCGGATGCTCGCCGCTGACATTCCCGAAGTAGGTTTCATCCGTGATGGTGGCCATGGTCAGAGGAACCCCTTGCCGGCATGGTCCTGCCAAATGCGGGCGCGCCGGTCATACTTGCGGACGGTCTCGACACTTCGATGCCGCGTCTGGGCCATGACCTTCAGGAGGTCGGCCCCGGTTTCGAGCGCCGAGGTGACGAACCCGGCTCGGAGCGAGTGTCCCGAGAAGGCGGATGGATCGAGCTTCGCGCCGATCGCGTATCGCTTCACGATGCGCGCCACGGCTCGGTCCTCGAGTCGACCAGGCTGGAGGCGGTCGCCCTTGTTCACGGGCCGAAACAGCGGCCCTTCGGTGATACCGGCCGCCGAGAGCCATGCGTCCAGAGCCTCGACCGGCCTCAGCTTCGATCCGCGCGGGATCGCCACTTCATGGCCGCTGCCTTCCTGATCGGTCTTACTCTTCCGAATGCGAATGATGATGCCTTCGGGCTGGCGCTCGATGTCTGCCACGTTGAGGGCAACCAGCTCGGATCGGCGTAGCGCGGCGGCGAAGCCGATCAGCAGCAACGCCCGATCGCGTTTGCCGGCCAGCGTGCCAGGTGCCCGCTTCAGCATGGCCGTGATCGTCTTGGCCGTGGCCGGCGCCTTGGCGTCCACAGCCGTGCCGATCGAGCGCCGAATGCCCCGCATGACCGACTTCACGGCCTTTTGCGCCGTAGGACTATCGTGGCCGTGGGCCTTGTGCGCGAAGCTGATGGCAGCAGCTCGCCGCGTGATGGTCGAAACCTTCAGTCCGGCATCGGCCAAAGAGGCGAGATAGGCCGCAACCGTCGCCTGGTCGGCCGGAAGGGCGACCGCGTTCACGGACTCGCACCAGGCCCTGAACGCCGAAAAGTCGCTCGCATAGGCGCGTTGAGTCGCATCGGATTTCTCGGCTCGGGCATAGTTTTTTGCCGAGGCGAGCCCAAGCTCGATCTGCGCACCAGGGCGCACGTAGGCTTCGCCGAGCGAAGCAAGCACGGCGGAGGTCATGGTCAGGATCTCGGAAACGGCCTGCTATTGCGGCCGGGAAGGAACATTATCGGTCACGATCTATCTCTGAGATCGGACAAGGGACCCGCCCGGATGGCGAGCAGACAAAACAAAGCCCGGCAGCTTTACAGCTCCGGGCTCGGGTCGGGTCCATCCAGGCGCGGTGGACCGTTCGGGAGATTGTCAAGTTTTCGTGCCGCGTCAAGCGGAATTGTGCCCGAGAAGCATAGCCGTTTCTTGCAGACCAGCGTGAGCGTCGCCATTTGAGGAGCATTGCTTACCGGCGCTCGCCGGCCTTTTCAGGACGTAACTACATGGCACGATGCACAGCACCAAAATACGGCCACCGGACAGCGAGCGGCAGGGATGAATGCCCCGCGTGTGGCGGCCGATCCCGGTTCGGCGGCTATGGCCGCTCTTATGCAACCCCGTCCTATTCCTTCCAGGGAAGCGGAGGCAGTCACAGCACCGGGGGCGGGTCAAGCGGTGGCAGTAGCAGCCCTAAACCGCGCTGGTCGAAGTCGGACTCGTCCCTCGTTTACACACCTACCCAGATACGTGCGCTCACACCGGTGCGCGATCAGATCGAAGAGCGGGCCACAATCGACCTGCGAGATGTCTTCCTCTGCCATGCATGGGATGACAGGCAAGGGGTGGCTAAGGAGTTGGACGGCCTGCTCACATCGGCAGGTGTCAAGGTGTGGTTCAGCGAGAAGGATATTGCCCTTGGGGTGCCGCTGATGCGTGCCATCGACAAGGGGCTGGCAAATTCGAGGATCGGCATCGTGCTGGTGACGCCAGCCTTCCTGCAGCGCCTCAATGCCGAGGGCATAGCGGACAAGGAGCTTTCCGCGCTGCTGGCGCGTGAGCAGCTCGTGCCTGTCGTGCATGGCACGACCTATGACGCCCTGCGCGAGGTCAGTCCGCTCCTCGGCTCACGAACCGGCCTGAGCAGTGCTGAGGAGTCGATGACCAGCATTGCCGGCAAGATCGCCGAGTTGGTCAAGCTTTCCGACTGACTGGTGCGTGCAAGGCACGCCCCATCGTTGATGATAGTTGCAGATATTCTCTGCAACTATTCTGTTTGGGTATACTCAAACGGACACACGCGTTTCTTTAGCATAGGTTTTCTAATTCGAGACAGATCGTGCAGAGGCTTTGCTGAGGCAGCCCCACATCGAAATGCGTGATCTCGCATGCATCTGGCCATGCACTTTCATATGGCGTTAGACAGGGGTCTTCGTGCCATGAACATGACAGCTGGCCCATTCGGGTGGTTCGGCTGATCCTCTATGATCGTAACGTCCGATAAGCCGCTTGCCTTGAACGCTCGGACCATATCCTGGCTCGTGAGCCAAACCGCGGTTTGGTCGACGCCACCCCAGAACACCTCTTCCTTTTGGCCATAGGTGTGGCTCCAGTACCGGAGCTGAATGCCCTCGCGCTCCACCTGGGTAGGCGTAAACGGCACTGGATGACGCTCGGGGTTGTAGACGTGCGTCCACACGAAGCAGTTGTCCGCAGCATCTGCCATAGCGCGTATGAGCCGGGCCGGATCCGACATGTGGTAGAGAACGCCCGAGCAAAAAACGAGGTCGAAGCGTTCGCTGCTGTTCGCCAGGAATTCGAGGGCGTTACCGAACAAGAAGGTCGAACGTTTAAGCCCGAGCAGCTCTTTGACGATCAGGCATTTCAACCATGCCTCTGCGCTGGCCTCGACCGTTGTGACGCTTTCGGCACCCATCGTTTCAAGAATGTAGGTGTGGGCCGCTTCTAGCGGTCCAATCTCCAAGATCTTCATGCCCTGGTAGTCGGCGCGACCCAGCGCCTGCGCAGCTAGACGGGGACGCTGATCTTGGGTGAAGAGGAGGTTGGGGCCTGTGCCGTCGACTCCGAGCAGGGGGTGCAAGTCGCAGGCCCACCGATCACGGAACACGTCCACAGCCGTTTGCGCAGACGGTGCACGGGTCTCGAATTTGATCAGATTAGCCATCTAGTTCAGATCCTCGCGCCATCTCCGATACACAGTAAAGGCTTGGCCGCTTGATCCCAAGTCGCCTACTCAACGGTAAGTCGCCATGCTCACCGTCGCCTCGGCTATGCATCTCTGGCTAACCGCCTCGCCCATTTGGGTATACCGCAGCGAGGCACCAGCGCGAGACAGTTTCCGCGTCCCATCAGGGTTGTTTCCTGGCTTCCGAGACGCTACGCCAAGGCGGTCTAGAGCCTAGCGAGACACCCTGCCCATGATCTACGGCTACGCGCGCGTCAGCACCACCGATCAGGATCTGGCGATCCAGCGCGCGGCGCTGACGGCCGCCGGCTGCGTCGAGGTCCGGGCAGAGACCGTCTCGGGCACGAGCCGCACCGGCCGGCACGAGATGGACGCGCTGCTGACCTTTATGCGCAAGGGCGACACGCTGATGGTCACGCGCATCGACCGTCTGGCGCGCTCGATCGGCGACCTGCAGGATATCGTTCGCGCCCTCAAGGCAAAGGGCGTGGCTCTGAAAGCGACGGAGCAACCGATCGACACCTCGACCGCGGCCGGCAAGGCGTTCCTCGACATGCTGGGGGTGTTTGCGGAGTTCGAGACGAACCTTCGGCGCGAGCGCCAGGCCGAAGGGATCGCCAAGGCAAAGGCCGAAGGCGTCTACGAGGGCCGTAAACCGACCATTGACGTGGTGAAGGTGCGTGAGTTGCGGGGTCAGGGGCTCGGGGCGACGGAGATCGCACAGCAGCTAAGCATTGGCCGCGCAAGCGTTTACAGAGTCCTGAGCGTACAAAAATAGCTGTGGACGCGCGCCCTTCTCACGAAGAGGCATTCGACTCGGGATTCATGTCTCGGATATTGTGACGGCGCGCGGCCCTGAACGGATGTGCCCTGACACCGCACACATGATCCGCCAGGAACCGCGCGTGGCACTCCCCCCTTCCCCGATGGTTCCTGCCATCGGGGTTGAGGCCGCCTATGGTTTCGACCTACCAATCGGCCGCGCATCCTTGACTCTTGTTCGGGCCATTGACAACGGCAGGAGTGCACGCAGGCGGACTGCTTCGGACTATTTCCACAGGGCAAGATACGTGCCAATTCGGACTATCAATATCGGGCTATCCTGAAACAGAAAGGCCCTCACGCTTGCGGCGTAAGGGCCTTTGCTTTGGGACCTGAAATTCGCACCCACCAAAGCGGGCGCGCTTGCGCGCTACCTCAGATCCTCCAAACCCGCCTTGAGCAACGCCATGGGTTCTAGCCGCGACGCGCCCTAACAGGACATTGCAAAGATAAGCGTCCTTGCCTGCCAAATCAATAACCCTGGCTATAGCCCCAGACTGGCCCGGAGCGCGGCATCGATCCGCTCCATATCGGAGGCCGCGAACCACTCCGAAACGTAGTGGCCTCGGATGTTCGGCCGCGTCAGGCGCGCATGAGAAACCGAGGCTAGCATGGAGCACTTCGCCCACACGTCGACCGTGATGCTCCTGTACCGGCCGGCTGGGATGAGGACTGCCGTGGGATCGCCCTCAGCGGCGGGCGTCGCGCTGAGCGGAACAGCGACACACAATCCGAGACCATCCCGACCCCGGGCGTTCTGTCCTTCTGGCGAGACGATGATGCACCGGCGCTGCTTCGGGATCTCTGGCCGAACGCCGATCGGGCCTAATGTGGTCGGCCGAGGCGCCGCCCATCGCTCAGGGCCGAAGTCGCAGATCAGGACGGCGCCACGGCGCGGGGTGAAGCTGATCCTCATGGTCGGTTATCCGATTTCATGCGCACGGAACAGAAAGTCGTCGTCGAAGCACGCGGATTTCCGCAGCTCGGGTTCCGTCTGTCGCAATCCGAGTTGGAGGCCGTTAGCAGTTCGCTCGGCTTCTGAAATGCTGGCGTCATGCGGCCGACGCCTGTCCGACTTCCAGGAGGAAGCGTTCTGCTGCGCTCCCGACCTGGACCAGGTACGGCAGGGCCTGCCGGAGCGGCGCGATCGAGTCCGGCGGAGGATCGTACCAGCGCCCGCCTTTCGCCCGCAGCGCGGCCAGGCTCCGCTCATCGACTTTTGTCATCTTGCGCAGGCCGTAAAGGCGCCGGTTCTCGGCGTAATCCTCTCGCGTCCAGCCTGCGAAGTTGTCCGGCCCACGGCGGCCATCATCCTGCAGGAGAACCTTGTGGGGGATGATGTTCAGCGTTTCGCCATTTTCGGAGACGGCGATCGCGAAGTGATGGACCCCCGCGGAGAGGCCCGGCAGGCCTACGCTGGACGCCAGGATGCCCACGAAGTTTTTCCAGTCCTCCCACGGCACGCCTTCCCAATGGCTATGGTCCTCGACCCAATGGAGGACCGTAGCCTCTAAATCGTCGATCATCGTGCCTCCCTCCTGGAACGGTCAGGATGCACGGCCGCCGATGCTGTCAGCCCGTCGGCTGACTCCTTGAGCGATTCTGTCGTCATGAGGCGGTCTTCGGAAGTGCGCTGTCCTTCCGGACGAGTTTCCCGAGCCGCGCGAGTGCCGCTTCAACGGCATTTCCGACCTGTTCCCCTTGCAATGAGCCGCGCCGTTCAGGCGCGTCTGATAGTGAATCCTCTTGGATTCCGGTTCCTGACGGCAAATCGGTTTTAGAAGATTGGCGTGGCCGAACCGCTGGGGGCTGGGAACGTCCCGCAGCCTGAGGGTCGATGAAACGGTAGCTGTTCGACGTGCGGATCACGCGGACACGCCATCCCAGACCCTCCTGGTGGCGCCTGATACGGGCAAGGCGGTTGACCCAGGTCAGCAGCCCAGCCCGCTCCAGCATGCGGATGGCCTCGCCCACGGTTGACGCGGCGCAGCCGGCCTTCTCGGCGATACGGGCGTATCCGGGGAAGCACTTGCCGGAGTCGGCGTTGTGGAAGCCGAAGAGCAGCGCCTCCAAAACGGCCAGCGCCTTGGCCGTGACGGCTCCATAGGCGCGGCCCGGCTCGGTGCGGCGCACAAGCGCTCTGGCCAGCACCATAAGGCGGGCCTTGCCGTTCCGGTCCAGCGGGACCGGACGGCCGTCGCCGAAGAGCTTCTCACGCCGCCCTCGGCCTATGCGTTTCAACATGCCTCGCACCCCTATCGGGGCCGCGCTGGCGCAAAGCTCTACCGTCCACGGAAGTGACGCTTCCGCGTTGACTCGGAGTCCGAGTCATGAGAGCCTCACAGGTGCAGGGGTTGTGATGGCCCTCATCGATATCAAGAGCCCTAGGCCGGCAAGCCTGGGGCTCTTCTCGTTTCACGTCCTACGTGGCCAATGGTCTCCGTTGGTGGCCCGGTGAATCACCCGGCCTGATCGCACATCACGCCTAGCCTGCGGCGGTGTGTCAAACCGCCGAAACCCCGGCACCAGCGCCGATAGGCCCTTGAGCCCTCGCGCATGCGGCGCGCCACATCGATGGCCGTGGCTTCCTCGATCTCGACCATGACGTGCGCGACGCCGGCCGATTGATCGGGCGAAAGCTTCAGGACCGCCAACGTCGCCAGCGCACCTGCCGGTATCATGAAGTTGTTCCCCAGCACTTAGAGAATAAGTTTGTGACTCCGCTTGCACCCTGGAGTCGAGTCCAAACTTCTAGGGGAAAGTGGAGAGTCTAGGCAGTTATCCACAGCCCTGTTGCTTATGTATTCGACTCTCGACCGCCTACGTTAACGCGGCGAAGACTCGCCATTGATTCCCCGTTAATTTATTCAGCTTGGGGAGGGTTAACGACCCGTAGCATGGAGGGCCGAGCGGGCTTGTTCTTCCCCCTGGAGGAAAGTCCGCACACATCGCGGACGAGTTCAGGCCTTCCGCAGCCGCACCCCAGCGCCGCCACCGTTCTCGGGGATGAACTCGACGCCGGCGGCCTCAAGGGCGCGCACAATTGCCGAGAGTGTTTGTACGTTGGCTGACACCAAGCCGACCGTCCTCTCAATCCGCTTGATGGTGTCGACCGACACCCCTGCTCGGGAAGCCAAATCACCCTGCTCTATGCGGACCATCGCCCGCGCGCCCCGGATCTGCTCTCCCGTGAAGTTCAAAATACACCTTTAGCTGTTTCGTTAATCTTATAGCTTGACCACCGTACGTGGCACAACTTAACTAAAGGTGTAACCGAAACTACGAAAAGGGCAACGCACCATGAGGATGGATCGCGAACGGAGACGGCTGGCCTGGAGTCGCATGACACGCAAGCAACGGGCTTATAGCTGCGGCCTGCTGGCGGGCGCCGTCTTCTGGTCGGCCGTATCGGCCGGCCTGGGACTATACGTGACGATCATTTCTGGAGGGCGCCGCCGTGGCTAAAGCCCCTACTGAAACAAATCGGCTTGAGGATCTCGCATCCACAGCGGCGTGTCGGGCCACCATCGCCATCGAGCTGTTCGTGAGCCTGCGAAGGCACGACGGAACGCTGAGCAATAGCAGCTGCAACCTTCTGGCGTTTGCCCTGAAGGACAGTGGCGAGGCTGCTTCAATCCTAGAGCATGCGGCCAAGGCCGTGGAGGGCGACCATGCATAACCGTCCCCGCTTTCACGACTCAGTCGAGGAACATGCCCGGCTGCTGGCGATCCGCGCCCGCATCGATGCCCGCCTCCGCAGGCTGGGCGACCGCATCAATCCCGAGGTGCAGCCGTTCGAACGGCT
>NZ_JARPVX010000087.1:0-15010 GCF_033947565.1 Lichenihabitans sp. Uapishka_5 | reverse complement strand
CTTCTGGACTATCGGCGAGCCGGGCCCCCCGCCATGACGACCCGCACGGGCCCGAGGCCGCCGCCGCGGCCCGGCTCGCCGATAGTCCAGAAGCCGTCGCCGCCGAGGCCGTTCATGTGCGGGTAGACCACCGCGATCGAGGCCGCCATGGCGACGGTCGCCTCGATGGCGTTGCCGCCCTCGATCAGCACGTCCCGCCCGACCTGCGCGGCCAGCCGATGGGGCGCCGCCACGGCGGCGTGGGAAAAGCTTGGGGTCTCGGACATGGGGCACTCCGGCCTGGGCAGCCGATTCGGGGCCACCCGCTTGCATCCCGGCAGTGATGACTGCTACCACGGAGGCATTCAACAGGACCCGGTGCAATTCCGGGTGGCTCTTCCGGCCGCCGATCCGCCGGACCACGCAAACCAGACGATGAACGCGGGCCGTTTTGGCCAGCATCCGTCTCTTGCGGACCAAACATCATGACCTTTGTTCTGTCTTACACGCGCGCGTGGTGGGCCAACCCGCGTGTCGAAGTTCTGTCCGGCATCGTGGTGGCGCTGGCGCTGATCCCCGAGGCGATCGGCTTTTCGGTGATCGCGGGCGTCGATCCCAAGGTTGGCCTTTATGCGTCCGTCGTGATCGCCTGCGTGATCGCCTTTACGGGCGGGCGTCCCGCCATGGTGTCGGCCGCCACGGCCTCGACCGCGGTGCTGATGACCGGCCTCGTGCACGACCATGGAGTGCAATACCTTTTCGCCGCCACGATCCTGATGGGCGTGTTCCAGATCGTCGCCGGGCTGTTGCATCTCGGGCGATTGATGCGGTTCGTGTCGCAATCGGTGATGACCGGCTTCGTCAATGCGCTGGCCATCCTGATCTTTCTGGCCCAGATGCCGCAACTCACCCATGTGCCGCCTGCCACCTATGGGCTGATCGCGCTGGGGCTCGCCATCATCTACGGCTTCCCCCGGCTCACCAAGGCCGTGCCGTCGCCGCTCGTCGCCATCGCGGTTCTGACGATCGTCACGGTGGTGTTCCATCTCGACGTGCGCCGGGTGGCGGATCTCGGCGCCCTGCCGTCGGCGCTGCCGAGCTTCGGGCTGCCGCAGGTGCCCTGGACCTTCGAGACGTTGCGCATCCTGACGCCAGTCGCCCTGACGCTCGCGGCCGTGGGCCTGCTCGAATCGCTGCTCACTGCCCAGATCGTCGACGACATGACCGATACCGCGAGCCCGAAGAGCCGCGAATGCGTCGGCCAGGGCTTCGCCAATATGGCGTCGGCGGTGTTCGGCGGCATGGGCGGCTGCGCCATGATCGGGCAGTCGGTCATCAACGTGTCGTCGGGCGGCCGGGGGCGGCTGTCCACCCTGGTGGCGGGCGCCTTTCTGCTGGTGCTGCTCGTGGTGTTGCAGGATCTGCTCGCCATCGTGCCGGTGGCGGCGCTGACGGCCGTGATGATCATGGTGTCGATCAACACCTTCGCGTGGCGCTCGCTCGCGCAGTTGCGCAGCAACCCGCTGCCGTCGTCGGTCGTCATGCTGGCCACCGTGGGAACCGTGGTGGCCACCGCTGACCTCGCGCGCGGAGTGCTGGTGGGCGTGCTGCTTTCGGGCGTGTTCTTCGCCGGCAAGGTGTCGCGTCTCAGCCGCGTGTCGTCCGTGCTGTCGGAGGATGGCCGAACCCGCACCTATCTCGTTGAGGGACAGGTGTTCTTCGCGTCCGCCGGCACGCTGGCGGAGTCGGTCGACGTGTCCGAGCCGCTCGACCGGCTGGTGATCGACCTGCAGGACGCGCATTTCTGGGACATCTCGGCCGTCGGGGCGCTCGACAAGCTCGTCTACAAGGCGCGTCGGCAAGGCCGCATCGTCGAGGTCATCGGCCTGAACCAGGCCAGCGCCACTCTCATGGAGCGCTTCGGGACGCCCGACACAGCCGGGCCCGCGACGGTGCCGCATGGGTAGCGGCTGCGAGCATCAGGCTATTTGCTAGGCATTGATCCAGGCCTTTGCCTTATCGGCAGGCGGTTGACGCTCAAGTCTACCATGCACTTGCTGCCCGGCCGGCGCATCAAGTCTGCAATGCAGGACGACGTTGTCTTTCCCAAGCGTGCGTTCATCCAATCTCAACCTGCCGTGGTGTTGTTTGCGGATGACCGGGCCATGGGGGCGTCGCGAACAGTCCGACAAGGTGCCGCAACATGGGCCCACAAGGCGAACCCACACCGCGGTTGCGGTGCGCCACCGAGGCCGCCGCGCTCGATGCGGTGCGGGACACGTCGGACGTCGATGTGACGTCGCTGCAGACGCAGGTGGCCCGGCTCGAGGTCGCGCTCGACAACATGAGTCAGGGCCTGTGCATGTTCGATCATGCGGCGCGGCTCGTGATCTGCAACGCGCGTTACCACGAGCTCTTCGAGATTCCCCCGCTGCGGCTGCGCAGCGGCATGTCGCAGGAAGACGTGTGCGCGGTTTTGATCGCCCACGGCTGCTATCCGCCGTCGGTGACGGTCGACGCCATCCTGGAAACCACGCGCGCGTCGCTGCAGGCCGGTGGCGCGATGCCGATCCTGCGCGAGCTGGTCAATGGCCGCGTGCTGTCGATCTTGTTTCGCCCGTTGAAGGATGGTGGCTGGGTATCGACCTTCGAGGACGTCACCGAGCAGCGGCGCAGCGCCGCCAAGATCGCTCATCTGGCCGGTCATGATGCGCTGACCGACCTCGCCAACGCCCGCGCACTGCGCGAAGAAGGTCGGGCCCTGATGGCACAGACGTCGGCATTGGCGCCGGTTCTGGCGATGCACTACCTCGATCTGGACCGCTTCAAATTCGTCAACGACACCCATGGGCATGAAGCCGGGGACGAGCTGCTGCGCCTCGTGGCGGGACGCCTGCAGGCCGTGCTGCGGCGCGGCGACCGCATCGGACGGCTCGGCGGCGACGAATTCGCGATCCTGCAACGGGTGCCGACCGTTCATGCGGCGTTGGAATTCGCCACCCTCCTGGTCGATGCCGTGTCGGCGCCCTTCGGGCTTTCGGTCGGCCCAGTCGCCATCGGGGCCAGCGTCGGGACCGCCACCCGCGTGGGGCTTGTCGAGGACCTCGAGCCGCTGCTGCACGAGGCCGACCTGGCGCTGCGGCAGGCGAAGCTGTCGGGGCGGGGGACCACGACGCTGTTCGATCCCGAAATGTCCGACCTGGCCCGGCAACGGCGGAGCCTCGAGGCCGAACTCCATGTGGCCCTGGCGGCGGAACAGTTCGAACTGCACTACCAGCCGCTCGTCAGCCTCGACCGCGATCGCAACCGGATCGTCGGGGTCGAGGCGCTGGTGCGCTGGCGACATCCGGTGCGCGGCCTCGTGTCGCCAGCGACCTTCATCTCGATCGCGGAGGAAACGGGTCTCATTGTCCCGTTGGGCGCCTGGGTGCTGGGCCAGGCCTGCCGCGACGCCGCCGGCTGGCCGGCCCACGTGGTGGTGGCCGTCAACGTGTCGAGCATGCAGATGCGGCACAAGGCCTTCGCGGCGGACGTGTTCGCCATTCTGGAGGAAACGGGCCTCGCGCCGGCGCGGCTCGAAATCGAGATCACCGAAAGTGCGCTGCTCGACGAAAGCGACACCATCATGGACAACCTCAACCGGCTGCGGTCGGCCGGCATCCGTTTCGCCATGGACGATTTCGGCACCGGCTATTCGTCGTTGAGCTACCTGCGCCGCTTCCCGTTCGACAAGATCAAGATCGACCGCTCCTTTATGCAGGATGCCGAAACCAGCGCCGACGCGCTGGCGATCATCCGGGCCGTGGCGGGCCTTGGGGCGAGCCTTGGCATCACCACGCTGGTCGAGGGCGTCGAGACGGCGCAACAGCTCGCGATGGCGCGGGCCGAGGGAGTCGGGCAGGCGCAGGGCTACCTGTTGAGCCGGCCGCAGCCAGGCGCCGTCATTGCCGACCTGCTTAAACAGGATCGCCTGCCGGGGGACTGACGGCGGGGTGAGCGGAGCTCAGAGCCCGCCTCGCCCCGCTGGTTCTCAGCCCCGCATGCGTTGCCCGGCCGCGTCGTAAGGCGCCCCCTCGATGCGGGTCGCCGGCCGAAGCGCGCCGTCGATCTCCACAGCGAAACCGTCGTCCCGGGTCGCCAGCGCCTTCGGCACGTAGCCGAGCGCCAGCGAGCGTCCGACCGCATGGCCGTAGCCGCCCGACGTCACCCAGCCCACCACGGCACCATCGTGCCAGATCGGCTCGTCTCCGAGCGCGTCGGCATCGGTCGCCTCGACCGCGAGGGTCACGAGACGCATCGGGCCGCCACCGTCGGCACGAGCCGACGCCACCGCGTCGCGGCCGATGAAGTCGCCCTTGTTCAGCGCCACGAAACGCCCGAGCCCCGCTTCGTCCGGGCCATAGCTCGGGCGGAACTCGCGCGCCCAAGTGCCGAACCCTTTCTCGACCCGCATGGTATGCAGGGCGCGGCCGCCGAACAGTTTGAGGCCATGCGGCTCGCCGGCCACGACCAGCATGTCGTAGAGGGTGCGCTGAAAATCCGCCTTCACCCAGACCTCGTAGCCGAGCTCGCCCGTGAAGCTGACGCGGCCGACGAGCGCCGGCACGGTGCCGACATCCATGCGGGCGAAGCTCATGAACGGGAAGGCCGCCGTCGACAGGTCCTGGTGGACGAGGGTCTGCAACAGGGCGCGCGACTTTGGTCCCGCAAGGGCGAGGCCCGCATATTCCATGGCGCAGGCCCGCACTGTGCAGCCGGTTTCGGGCAGGAAGCGGTCGAACCAACGCTCGTAGTAGGTTTCGGCCGCATAGGTGCCGACCACCAGGAACTTGTCCGCCGCCCAGCGCCCCACCGTGAAGTCGCCGATCAGCTTGCCGGCCTCGTTCAGCATGGGGGTGAGCACCATGCGGCCGATCGGCGGCATGCGGTTCGCCATGACCCGGTTCAGGAAGGCTTCCGCGTTGGGGCCCGTGACCTCGAACTTGCCGTAGTTGGTGGTCTCGATCAGGCCGACGCCCTCGCGCACCGCCTTGACCTCGGCCGCCACGATGTCGTGCGTGTCCGGCCGCTTGAACGTGAAGTCCTCGCGGGCGAGCGCCGCCGAGGGGGCGAACCAGAGCGCATGTTCGAGGCCGCAATATTCGCCCCAGACCGCATGGTTGGCGGCGAGCCGATCATAGATGGGCGAGGTGCGGTAGGGCCGGCCGGCCGGCAGCTCCTCGTTCGGGTAGCGGATGCGGAAGCGGCGGGAATAGTTTTCGCGCACCTTGACCTGGGTATAGGCGAGCGTTGTCCAGTCGCCGTAGCGCGCCACGTCCATGCCCCAGATGTCGAAGCCGGGATCGCCCCGGGTGATCCAGTTGGCCAGCGCCAGGCCGACGCCGCCGCCCTGGCTGAAGCCCGCCATGACGCCGCAGGCCACCCAGAAATTCTTCAGGCCGCGCACCGGACCGAGCAACGGGTTGCCGTCGGGCGCGAAGGTGAAGGGGCCGTTGACGACCTTCTTGATGCCGACCGTGTTGAAGACGGGGAAGTGCGCGAAGCCGACCTCGAGCTCGGGCGCGATGCGCTCGAGGTCGTCCGGCAACAGGTTCTGGCCGAAGTCCCATGGGGTTTCCCGCTCGGACCAGGGCACGCAGTTCTTCTCGTAGGTGCCGAGCAGCATGCCGCCGCGTTCCTGGCGAGTGTAGATCTCGCCCTCGAAGTCGACGCAATGCAGCTGCTCGGGCTGGCCCGCCAGCGCCGGGATGTCCTCGGTGATGATGTAATGGTGCTCCATGGCCAGCACCGGCAGCTCGATGCCGACCATGCGTCCGACCTCGCGGGCCCATAGTCCGCCGCAATTCACCACATGCTCGGCCTGGATGTCGCCCTTCTCGGTGCGCACCAGCCAGGACCCGTCGGGGTATTGCTCGAGGCCGGTGACGCGGCATTGCCGCTCGATCGTGGCGCCGCCGATCTGCGCCGCACGCGCATAGGCATGCGTGACCCCGTAAGGATCGACATGGCCCTCGATCGGATCATACAGGCCGCCGACGAAATGGCTCTTGTCCATCAGCGGAAACAGCCGTTCCGCCTCGTCGGCCGACAGGAGGTCGAGGTCCATGCCAAGGTAGCGGCCGCGCGCCTTGACCATCTTCAGCCAATCCATGCGCTCGCGCGTGCCGGCCAGCATCAGACCGCCCGTCAGGTGGACGCCGCAGCTCTGGCCCGAGATCGCCTCGATCTCCTTGTAGAGCTCGATCGTATATTGCTGCAGCTTGGCGATGGTGGGGTCGCCGTTGATGGTGTGCATGCCGCCGGCCGCATGCCAGGTGGAGCCGGCCGTCAGTTCCGCCCGCTCGAGCAGCATGACGTCGCGCCAGCCCGCCTTGGTGAGGTGGTAGAGCACGCTCGCTCCCACCACGCCGCCGCCGATCACCACCACTTGAGCCTGGGATTTCATCACCGAACCTTTATGACGGCCGCTGCGCCGGGCGCGCCCACGCCGCCATCATCGATCCTCGCACCCGACGCGGCTTTTCGGCAAACGACGATGTCTCGCGTGTGGTGTCGCGGCATACGGGTTCTTGACCTTCCCCATGCGACACCCCGCGTCGAAGATCGGCCGTGACCGCAAGGAGTTCTCATGTTGCACACGCTGCAGGGCTTGGTGTCGACCCTGTTGAACGGGTTCACGGCGCATCTTGAGCAATGGGACGGGTGGGCGGCGCTGATCGCGGCGGCTTTGTTCGGCTTCCGAGGCGGCACCTTCTGGATGCCCGTGCTGGTAGCCGTCATCATCAACCCGACGCCCTATGGCCTCGTGGCGAACCTCATCCATGGGCGCGCCACCAATCTGAACGCGGTGGTGCTGTTCACGACGATCCAGATCATCATCGCCTTCGTGGGCTTCGGGGCCGGGCGGCTGTTGACGCGACTGCGCTAAGGCGCGGCCCCCATGTGGTCGCCTACCCGATCCGGCTCAGGCGCGTCGGATCAGTCGCGCCGCGAAAAACCCATCCATGCCCTCGAACCCGGGGGCCGGTGAGAAATATGGCAGCGTCCGCAACTCGCCCTTGTCGGTCAGCCATTCGGCCTGGCCCGCGACCTCGTCGAGTGTGATCGGGTCGCGCAGCACGTCGGGATTGCGGCGCATCAGGGCTGCGATCTGCGTCTCGCCTTCTTCGGGCTCGATCGAGCAGACGCAATAAACCAAGCGTCCGCCGGGGCGCAGCAGCGACACGGCCCGGTCGAGCATCCGCGACTGCAAGGTCGCCAGCGAGGCAATGTCGGACAGCCGCTTGGTCCAGCCCACATCCGGATGGCGCCGTATGGTGCCGGTGGCCGAACAGGGCGCATCGAGCAGGATGGCGTCAAACGGCGCGGCCTCGTAGGTGACGACATCGGCCACCTTGGTTTCGACCGACAGGTTCAGGCGCTCGAGGTTGCTGGCCAGGCGCTTGAGGCGCTCGGCCGAGCGGTCGACCGCCACCACCTGGGCGCCGGCGCTGGCCAATTGGGCGGTCTTGCCGCCCGGCGCGGCGCAAAGATCGGCGATGCGCTCACTCCATTGCGCCTTCAACAGGCGCGCCGGCATGGCGGCGGCAGCATCCTGCACCCACCAATGGCCATCCTCGAAGCCAGGCAGTTCGGGCACCGGGGTGTGGCCCCGCAACCGCACCGAGCCGGTGCTCAGCAGGTCGCCATCGAGGCGCTCGGCCCAGGTCTCCGCCTCGCCCTTTACCGTGATGTCCAACCGGGGTTCGGTGCGACAGGCAGCGGCGATCCGCTCCAACGCTTCGGCCCCAAAGCTCTGCCGCCAGCGCGCCGCCATCCACTGTGGCAGATCGATGAGGGGATCCTGTTCGGGCAGGTTGTCGCGTAATTTGGTGAGGTTGCGGGCGACCGCATTGGCCAGGGCCGCATAGGGCTGGCTTTGCGGGTCGTTCCGCACCGCCTGAACACACAAGTTCACGGCGGCGTGATCGGGGACGTCGAGGAACAGCAACTGTGCCGCCGCAACGACGAGCGTCCATTCCAGACTTCCCGATTTGCGCGGAAGTCCACGTTCGAGAAGGCCGGCCAGGATCTTGCGGATCGTTCCGAGCCGTCTCAGCGACACGGTGACAATCGAGCGTACCAGTGCCCGATCGCGAGGCTCGAGTCCTAGAAGTCGGCTATGAACAACCTCGCCGGCAAAGTATTCGTCGATGGCGCGTCCGTTGCCGACCACTTCAGCCAAGATGGCGGCTGCCGCTAGACGGGCCGGCAGGCCGGGCGGAACTGGCGGCGTTGCTTCGGCGGATGTCTTCGACCAGGGTTTTGGTCGATGCCCGGATCGCGAAGGCGGAGCCTGTATCCTAGCCATAAATCAGATCGACATTCACGATACGAGATCGGTAGACCGCATCGTCGATGAAGTAACGGCCCAAACACGGTCGGATGACGTATGGGAGCCGTGTACCCATATAAGCCGCGGACACCATAGGAGAGGGTTCCCATGACGACCGGTGCAGAACGAAGCAGCGCGGAGAGTGCCGATGGTGCGCCCTCTGGCCCTGAAAGGCAACGCCCGCTTTCAGCGGCTGCGCGTCGCGCCCTCGACGAAGCCGCAGCGCGTCGGTCGGCTCCGATGCCCAAGGACACGACGTCCGAGAAGGGCGGGCGGGGTGGGCTCGAACCCGTCCGCTACGGTGATTGGGAAGTGAAGGGCTTGGCCAGCGACTTCTGACAATTGCGGCCGATGGCTGACACCATCGGCCGACACCGGCGCCGTTTCCTCAAGTAGGATGCGACGGTCGGACCCGAAATTCCGCCTTCAAACGGACCGCGACGTATTCCCGAGCCCCGCCGAACGCACGTCTTCTCCAAGGTCATGCACGAGACCGGATACGTTTTCGGCAGACACGCCATGCTCTGCAGCGGTTGTCTTGATCTGGTCCAGAGTTTGCGAAGCTTTGGTCTTCAACTGTGTCAGTTGATCGCGGGCCGCCGCGCTGGCGTTGCGTCGCACGGACTCGCTCGCATCGCCCATCCATTGCGATTCAACGCTGGTGCTCCGGATCGCCGAACCGACGGCGGCGCCCACAGCCATGCCAAGGGCGGCCAGGATCAGCGGCTGCTCGTTGAGCAGGCGCGACAAGCCCGAATTCGGGCGATGGTCCGGATGACGATCCATGGCGAAGGACCCTATGCGTGCGTTATTGGGATGGGACCAGGCCGGATCGACCGACAACGAAGCCTCATCCAGGTCTCGCGGCGCGTCGATATCGTACAAGGCGTCGTCATAGGTCGCGTTGGGACGCTGACGTGCACTCGATCCGAAACGCTGGCCGACACCGGCCAACATGGCAGCCCCGAGGCCGATCAACGCCGCTGGGATCGGGTTCGCCCGGACGATGCCCCACACCTTGTCGGTGATGTCGGAAGAGTTCGCCTGCGCCTGGGAGAACATCTCGTCGACCATGTTCTCCGGGCGAAGGTTTTCCCGCAGGCGATCGAGCGTGTTGACGAGGCCCGCGCGCTCGCTTTCGGCCTCCTGGGCCACCTCGGCAGAGGTTTGATCCGAAAACGTGCTCATGACACCTGTTCCTTGATGGCCCGCGCGTCCTTGCCGATCTGTCGAAGCGACCGCTTCGGCACCAGACCAGAGGCCGTCAGATGCGAGATGGCGAAATAAACCGAAACGCCGCCAATGATGAGGAAGAGGATGGCGACAGCGAAATAGGCGACGAAAGCCTGTAGACCGAAGTAGATCAACAGGTGCACGCACCCGATCAACAAGAGAACGATCGATGTCAGCATCAGCACGGCCGCGGCCGCGATGATGGCGACAGCCTTGACGGCGGCCGTCACCTTCTCTCCGAGCTCCGTCCGCACCAGACGGATCTCGGTTTCGACCAGCCGCGCCATCTGAGCCATGGCATCGGCGACCAGGCTGCTGGTCGAGGGACGCCCCTGCGCCTCGTTCATCCCGCCCTCCCGACGCTAGGTCTTCGAGGTCTCGGTGTCGCCGACCGGGGACGGCGCGGGCTCACTCTTGATGAAGCGTGCCAAGGCGAAACCAGCCAGGATCGACCCCGCGAAAAAGGCAACCGGCTGCTTGCGTGCGAAGGTCGAGACCGATGCGACGACGTCGTTGATGTTGCTCGACCGGAGGTTGCCGGCGATCATGTCGACGGAGCCGGCCGCGTCGCGCACCAGCTTCGCCACATGGGGGTTCTGCTCGTCGAGATCGCTCGCTGCATTATGGGCTGCGCGCGAAAGCCCGCTGAGCTTATCGGCGCCGAGCGACTTTTGCTGATCGATGATGCCGGTGATCCGATTGCGGGCCTCGTCGGCCATCGATGAGATCACGCCCTTGGCCTCTTCGACGTGGCCGGCGGCCTGCGACTTCAGGTCGGTCGCAATCGAGGTGGCGGAATCGCGGATCGACTGGCTACCGGCCTGGACGCTGGCTTTCAGGTCCGCCGCATGCGCCGCCGCTGCATCCTTGAGGTCGGCGGCGTGGTCGCTGGCGCGACCTTTCAGATCGGAGGCGGCCGCGTTGGCGCGGCTGCCGAGATCCTGCGCCGCATTGGAGGCGGTATCGAAGGTCGAACCGGCCTTGGCCGAAGCCTGCTCCTTGAGATCCTCAACCTTGTTGGCCCAGTCGTCCGGCCCCGAGGATGATGCAGTCATGAAACGCCCCTGTGGTTCAAGCTTTGTCGAACAACAGCCGGAGGCGCTTTCTGTTCCGCCGCGACCGTGTGCGGCGCGACGATTTACGGCAGCATGACGACGGGCGTCCCGACCGGCACGCGGTCGTAAAGGTCGACCACGTCGCGGTTGAGCATGCGGATGCAGCCGAAGGAAGCGGGCGTGCCGATCGAGGTCGGACGGTTTGTGCCGTGGATCGCATATTGGTCGCCGCTCAGCGTCAGCGCACGCGCCCCCATCGGGTTGCGGGGCGAGCCCCCGGGGATGTAATCGGGCAACCAGGGCTCGGCGCGCTTCACCTCGGCCGGCGGCGCCCAGGCGGGCTCGACGTATTTGCCGTCGACCTGCACCACGCCGTGCCATTGGCGCCCCGACTTGCCCACCGCCACGGGGTAGCGCAGGGCGGTGCCGTCCTGCACCACGAGATAAAGGCGGCGCTGGTGCTGGCTCACCACGATGGTGCCGGGCCGGTAGCCCGGCAAGGCTGCGAGCTCATAGGCCCGTACCGGCACGACGGTGGTCAGAAACGCCATGACGGCGGCCAGCACGATGAGCCCGGCCAGCAGCGCCTCGGTGAGCACGAAGCGTCGGCGATCGAGCGGACGGAAGGTGAATCCCATGGGCTGGCTCCACGCCGGCATCATGCCGGCGGCCGCACCCTGGCGCCGGTCCCATCAAGGCGAACTTACCGGCCGGGGCTCATTCGCCGCCGGCGCGGGCTGTTTGCGCCAGCAAGGTTAACCGGGGCCTATCGACGTCCCAACGTCGTCTGGCGGGTCGCGACCAACTCATCGACGACGCCGGGGTCGGCGAGGGTCGAGGTGTCTCCGAGTGCGCTGAACTCGCCTTCGGCGATCTTGCGCAGGATGCGCCGCATGATCTTGCCCGAGCGGGTCTTGGGAAGGCCCGGCGCGAACTGGATGACGTCCGGTGTTGCAATGGGGCCGATCTCCTTGCGCACATGGGCCACGAGGGCCTGGCGCAGGGTGTCGTCGGCGGTCGTGCCCTGCATCAGCGTCACATAAGCAAAGATGCCCTGGCCCTTGAGGTCGTGCGGCACACCGACCACCGCGGCTTCCGACACCGCCGCATGCGACACCAGCGCGCTTTCGATCTCGGCCGTGCCCATCCGGTGACCCGACACGTTCAGCACGTCATCGATGCGGCCGGTGATCCAATAATAGCCGTCGGCGTCGCGTCGCGCCCCGTCGCCGGTGAAGTACTTGCCCGGGAAGGTCGAGAAGTAGGTGTCCTCGAAGCGCTGGTGGTCGCCATAGACGGTGCGCATCTGCCCGGGCCATGAATCGGCGATCACCAGCGCGCCTTCACAAACGCCATCCAGCACCCGGCCTTCCCCATCGACGATCTCCGGCACCACGCCGAAGAACGGCAGCGTGGCCGAGCCCGGCTTCAGGGCGGTGGCGCCCGGCAGGGGCGTGATCAGGTGGCCGCCGGTTTCGGTCTGCCACCAGGTGTCGACCACCGGGCAGCGGCCGTCGCCCACCACGCGGTAATACCAGTCCCAGGCTTCGGGGTTGATCGGCTCGCCGACGGTGCCGAGCACCCGCAGGCTTTTGCGGCTCGTCGCCTTGACGGGCGCCTCGCCGGCTCCCATCAGGGCGCGGATCGCGGTCGGGGCCGTGTAAAACAGCGTCACCTTGTGCTTGTCGACCACCTCCCACAGGCGCGAGGGGCTCGGATAGGTCGGGACGCCTTCGAACATCAGGGTGGTGGCGCCATTGGCAAGTGGCCCGTAGACGATGTAGCTGTGGCCGGTGACCCAGCCCACGTCGGCGGTGCACCAGTAGATGTCATCTTCGCGCAGGTCGAAGACGGTGCGGTGCGTCATCGCCGCATAAACCAGGTAGCCGCCCGTCGTGTGCAGCACCCCCTTCGGGGCGCCGGTGGAGCCCGAGGTGAACAGAATGAAGAGCGGGTCCTCGGCCCCCATCGGAACGGCAGGGCATTCGGTGGAGGCGCTGTCGCGCGCGGCGGCATAATCCACGTCGCGCGGGTGGCTGCACAGGGCGGCCCCGAGGCCGCCGGTGTTGCGCACCACGATGACGCTCGACACGTCCGGGCAACCGGCGAGCGCCGCGTCGGCGGTCTTCTTCAACGGCACCACCTTGCCGCCGCGCAGGCCCTCGTCGGCCGTGATCAGCACCCGGCTGTCGCAACCCAGGATGCGGCTCTTCAGGCTGTCGGCCGAAAAGCCGCCGAACACCACCGAGTGGATCGCCCCGATGCGAGCGCAGGCCAGCATCGCATAGGCGGCTTCCGGGATCATCGGCATGTAGATGGTGACGCGGTCGCCCTTGTTGACGCCACGGGCTTTCAGCACGTTGGCGAAGCGGCACACTTCCGCATGCAACGCGCGATAGGTGATGGCGCGCGACTTCGCCGGGTCGTCGCCCTCCCACAGAATCGCCACCTTGTCGCCCCGCTCCGCGAGGTGCCGGTCGATGCAATTATGCGCCACGTTGGTAGTGCCGTCCGCAAACCAGCGGATGCTGACCCGGCCGCGGGTGAAATCCGTGTCCTTCACCTCAGTAAAGGGGGTGAACCAATCGATGGTTCGGCCATGTTGGGCCCAGAACGCTTCGGGGTCTCGGATCGAGGCCGCGTACCATTCCGTATAGGTTGGCGCGTCGATCAGCGCATGCTCCCGGACGCCCGCGGGAACCTCGTGGACGGCAGCTTCCGACATCGTTTCCTCCCGGGACGTTCGTGCATCCCTGTTCGGCACGATGGTAGCGGCACCCCGGAGGCGAGACAAGGATCGCGAGCGCCGGCGCAGCCCCCGCACGCCGTCCGCAACCGGCTTCATGCTCGGTTAAGCGTGCCACCGCTTCGAACCCGGTAGGGGTCTCGCTCGCAGGTTGGCCGACAGGGGAAATTCATAATCGCCTCGCATACCGGGTGGCAGTGGCGACCGTCAGGCCCGGGAGATTTGATTTGCGATTCAAGGATATCGGTTTAGCCGGGAAGCTGTCCCTCGGCTTCGGTTCCGTGTTGGCCGTGGTGGCGCTCAGCTCAGCCTTCACCTATGCGTCGGTCAAGAACGTCGCCGAAGTCGAGCGGCTGAACACGGCTTCGAACCTGATCCAGGACGAGGTCGATCAGGCCTGGGGCTCGATGGCCCGGTCGCAGGCGGCCGTGCGCAAATACGTGTTGACCGCAGCGGCCTCTGACAAGGCCAAGGTCGATGCCGGGATCACCGCCTTCCGGGATCACGTGGCCAAAGCCCGGGCGGCCCTGGTGGCCGATGCGCCGGTCTTCGTGGCTGATCTCGACGCCTATAGGACGGCCAGCGAAGCCTACCTCAACCAAGCCATCCTGCAGGAAGTCCGCCTGGCCACCGATCCCGCCACCCGTCCGCAGGCGGTCGACATGGTGTCGTCGTCCACGACCGCGCCTTTGTCGGCCGCGATGGATGCGGCCGAAACGGTGATCGAAACCAAGGTTGACACCTGGTCGGACACCTTCACGGAAGCCGGCGACACGGCGATGCACGCCATCGTCCTGACCGTCATGGCGGCGAGCCTCGCCTCGGTGCTGGTCGGCATCCTGATGGCATGGTGCATCACGCGGGCGGTGGGCATCCCCTTGTCGACCATGACCCGGGCGATGCGGCGCCTGGCCGAGGGCGACAACGCCGTCACGGTTCCGGCGCTCGGCCAGAAGGACGAACTCGGCCAGATGGCCGCGGCCGTCCAGGTGTTCAAGGATTCCGCTCTGGCCAAGCTCCGCGCCGAGGCCGAGGCCGCGGAGGCGCGCCGGGAGGCCGAGGCGCTGCGACGCGAAGCCGAAGCCGCCCAGGCCGAGGCCGCACGCCAACAGGGCGAGGTGGTCGACGCCGTGTCGAGCGGGCTCGACCATCTGGCCAAGGGCGACCTGACGTTCCGCCTCGACCAGTCGCTCGCGCCCGATTACGAGAAGCTCCGTCACGACTTCAACGCCGCCCTGAACACCTTGCAGGACGCCATGCGGATGGTGGCCTCGAACGCCGCCGCGATCCGGGCCGGCACGAACGAGATCTCCACGGCCTCCGACGACCTGTCGCGCCGCACCGAGCAGCAGGCGGCCTCGCTGGAGGAAACCGCTGCGGCACTCGACGAGATCACCGCCACGGTGAAGAAGACCGCGGAAGGCTCGAACCACGCGCGGTCCGCGGTGGCGACCGCCAAGACCGATGCCGAGCGGTCCGGGGCTGTCGTGGGTCGGGCGGTCGCGGCCATGACCGGCATCGAGGCGTCGTCGAAGCAGATCGGCCAGATCATCGGGGTCATCGACGAGATCGCCTTCCAGACCAACCTGCTGGCGCTGAACGCCGGCGTCGAGGCGGCCCGGG
>NZ_JARPVX010000086.1:0-15141 GCF_033947565.1 Lichenihabitans sp. Uapishka_5 | reverse complement strand
CATCTCGAAGGTGACGCGCGCGGCGCCGGCGCCGCGCGCGTCACCTTCGAGATGAGCCTCGTCACGGCCGCGATCCTCTTCGTCGTGGCGCTCACGCTCGAGGACACGATCCTGCCGCGCTCGGCGGGCGGCGTCGTCGCGCTGGTCAGCCTGTCGCTCGTCAGCCACGCGGGCGGACAGGGGCTGCTCAGCTTCGCGCTCGGCCTGCTGCCGGCCGTGTTCTCGTCGCTGGTGATCTTTCTCGAGGCGATCGCGGCCGCCATCGCGGCTTTCGTGGTGTTGGGCGAGCCCATCTCGGCCCTGCAGACGTCCGGCGGGCTGCTGATCGTGATCGGGATCTGGGTCGCCCGACCGAGCCGCAGCGATCCCGCGGCCATCACCTGAGGCGGCTTTTTTGCCCGGACCCGCATGGCCAAGGTCGGTCGGATGCCCTATGACCCGACCATGCTCCGCATCCTCCTCGCTGCCGCCGTGCTGCCCGTTGTGGCCGGGACCGCGCGGGCGGATTTCAGGATCTGCAACAATACGGCGAGCCGGGTCTCGATCGCGCTGTCCTATACAGACGGCCAGACCTGGGTGTCGGAAGGGTGGTGGAACCTGAAGTCGGCCGCGTGCGAGACGCTGCTGCGGGGCGCGTTGGCGGCCGAATTCTACTACGTCTACGGCATGGACGAGAGCGGCGGCGAGTGGAAGGGCAAGGCCTTCATGTGCACGCGGGACCGTGAGTTCCGCATCGAAGGCCGACAAGATTGTTACGTGCGTGGCTATGACCGGACCGGCTTCTTCGAGGTCGACACCGGCAAGGACGCCAAGAACTGGACCGTGCAGCTGACCGACCCGGCAAAGCCGGGCGCGGCGCACTGACGGCAACAAGGAAGGTCGGAGAATGAGACGGCATCGACGCGTCAAGATCCTGGCGACGCTCGGGCCCGCGTCGCAGGACCGGGCCATTCTGGCGAAGCTGTTCGAGGCCGGCGCCGACGTGTTCCGCATCAACATGAGCCACGCGAGCCATGATGCGATGCGCGAGCGCATCCGGACCATCAGGGGGCTCGAGGCCGAATACGGCCGGCCGATCGGCATCTTGGTCGACCTGCAGGGCCCGAAGCTGCGCGTCGGCACCTTCGCGGACGGCCCGGTGGACCTGCCCAAGGGCGCGTCTTTCGTGATGGACAGCGACCCGGCGCCGGGCGACGCCACCCGGGTGCACCTGCCCCATCCGGAGATCCTGCGGGCGCTGCGGCCTGGCCACACGGTGTTGATCGACGACGGCAAGGTGAAGCTGCACATCACGGAAGCGACCGAAACGCGCGCCGTGGCGGTGGTGGACGTGGCCGGCAAGATTTCAAACAAGAAGGGCGTCAGCCTGCCCGACACCGAGATCGCCACCTCGGCCATGACGTCCAAGGACAGGGCCGATCTCGATGCGGCTCTCGAGGAGGGCGTTGACTGGATCGCAGTGTCGTTCGTGCAGCGCGCCGACGACGTGGCCGAGGTCAAGAAGATCGCCCGTGGCCGCGCTTCGGTGCTGGCCAAGATCGAGAAGCCGCAGGCCATCACCAAGCTCGAGGAGATCGTCGAGATTTCCGACGCCCTGATGGTGGCGCGCGGCGACCTCGGGGTCGAGATGCCGCTGGAAAAGGTGCCGGGCCTGCAAAAGCGCATCATCCGGCTGTGCCGTCGCTACGGCAAGCCGGTGGTCGTGGCGACCCAGATGCTCGAATCGATGATCACGGCTCCGGTGCCGACCCGCGCCGAGGTGTCGGACGTGGCCCAGGCGGTCTTCGAGGGCGCCGACGCCGTGATGTTGTCGGCCGAAAGCGCCTCGGGCGCCTTCCCGATCGAGGCGGTGACCACCATGAACCGCATCGCCGAGGAGGTGGAGCGCGACCCGCTTTATGGCTCCATCATCGCGGCCCAGCGTTCGGCCCCCGATCCGACCGGCGCCGACACCATGGCGTTCGCGACCCGCACGGCGGCGGAGAACCTCGACCTCAAGGCCGTGGTGGCCTGGACGGCTTCGGGCGCCACCGGCCTGCGTATCGCGCGCGAGCGCCCCGCCATGGCGGTGCTGGCCCTGACGCCAAGCGTCGATGCCGCCCGACGGTTGGCGCTTGCCTGGGGCGTGCACCCGCTGGTGACGGCCGATGCGAAGGATGTCGACGACATGGCCCGCCGGGCCTGTCGCCACGCCTTCTCGGAAGGCTTCGCGGCCGCGGACGACCGCATCATCGTGGTGGCCGGCTTGCCGTTCGGCTCGCCCGGCGCCACCAACATGATGCGGCTGGCCTATGTCAGCACTGAAGACGCCGTCAGGGCCTGAGGGCCTAAGCACGCCGTCCCATCGAGGGGCGGCGGTGGGGCTTAGTGGGGCTTCACGGTCGGGGTGGCGGCAGGCGCGGCCACCGGCCCGCAACGGGTGTAGCGCAGCCCGCGCGACAATTTCAGGCGTGTGGTCTGGCGCACCACCACCATGGTGTCCGGCCCCGTCATGCGGATGATCTCGCTGATGGCAGCGGGCTTTTCGCCGGGGCGCTCGCAGCGCTCGAACACCTCATAGCCGCCCGACCCATGGGCGACCCGTCGGATGCTGCAGCGGCTGCGGCTCGAGATCACCTCCTTGGGCGTGTAGGTCCGCTCCCGCGTCGCAGTCGGGGTGCAGGCGCGATCCGACCGCACCCAGGTGCCCAGGAACGGATAAGAAGGCTCCGCCCGCGCGGCCGTCGTCATCGCCAGGGTCGAGGTCAGGGCGCAGGCCAGGAGCACGGCCTGGACGCTCGCAACGGCTCGCATCAGCTGATGCCCCCGTCGGTATCGGTCGTCACCTGGTTGATCGGAACATAATCCTTCGCCGAAGATGCACGCGCCCGGACGCCGTCGCCTTCGATCAGCTCGATCCCATGGGTGGCGAGAAACAGGTTGAGGGCGCTCGTCACCGCGCCTTCCACGGTGCCGCCGGCCTCGAACGTCTGGATGGCGACGCCATCGACCCCGGCCTGCTGGGCCAATTGTTCGAGCGTCAGCCCCAGAGCGGCTCGGGCCATCTTGACTTGAACGGGCTGCATCGCTGGTTCCACCGAGTTGCAGGGATCGATCCTGACGGAGCGATCGATTTCTAGGGCGTCGAACGGCTTCCGGCAACGCATGGTCGGCATGCCGGTCCGCGAATCACAGCCGATCGGCCGTCACCATGGTTTCCGGGCGGCCATTCTGACTTGCAACACGGGCCGGATTGGAGAACAAGGACGCGAGCGGCCGGCGTGAGCCGGCTTGACTGTGTGTTTTCGGGCGGCCTGCGCCGCCACGCGCACGAGGAAGAAAACCTTATGCCCCGGAAGAAGATTGCCCTGATCGGTGCCGGCCAAATCGGCGGCACCCTGGCGTTGCTGGCCGGGTTGAAGGAGCTGGGCGACATCGTCCTGTTCGACATCCTGGAAGGGGCGCCGCAGGGCAAGTCGCTCGACCTGGCCGAATTGTCGCCGGTGGCGGGCTTCGACGCCAAGCTGACGGGCGCCAACGATTATGCCGGCATCGCCGGCGCCGATGTGGTGATCGTCACGGCCGGCGTGCCGCGCAAGCCCGGCATGAGCCGCGACGACCTTCTCGGCATCAACCTCAAGGTCATGGACGCGGTCGGTAAGGGGCTCAAGGAGCATGCGCCCGACGCCTTCGTGATCTGCATCACCAATCCGCTCGACGCCATGGTGTGGGCGCTGCAGAAGGCCTCCGGCCTGCCGGCCAACAAGGTGGTCGGCATGGCGGGCGTGCTCGATTCGGCCCGCTTCCGTTATTTCCTGGCCTCAGAATTCGACGTCTCGGTCGAGGACGTCACGGCCTTCGTGCTGGGCGGCCACGGCGACGACATGGTGCCGCTGGTGCGCTATTCGACGGTGGCCGGCATCCCGCTGCCCGACCTCGTCAAGATGGGTTGGACCACGCATGAGCGCATCGACGCGATCGTCGATCGCACCCGCAAGGGCGGCGGCGAAATCGTCAACCTGCTGAAGACCGGCTCGGCCTTTTATGCCCCGGCGGCCTCCGCCATCGCGATGGCGGAAAGCTACCTGCGGGACAAGAAGCGCGTGTTGCCCTGCGCGGCCTATCTCGATGGCGAATACGATGTGCGCGGCATGTATGTCGGCGTGCCGGTGGTAATCGGCGAGGGTGGCGTCGAGCGCATCCTCGAGATCGAGATGGGCAAGGACGAGCGCGCTATGTTCGCCAAGTCGGTCGATTCGGTGAAGACCCTCGTCGAAGCCTGCAAGGCCATCAGCCCGGCCTTCGCCTGAGGCCACGTTTCCGCGTCATTGCGAGGCGCGGCACGCGCCGAGGCAATCCAGCCAGCGCCGGGGTCCTGGATTGCTTCGCTCCGCTCGCAATGACGGACCATCGTTCCCCGCCAAGGTCCGCCCATGAACATTCATGAATACCAAGCCAAGGCCGTGCTGAAGTCGTTCGGCGTGCCGGTGTCGCGCGGCGTGCCGATCCTGCAGGCCTCGGAGGCCGAGGCCGCGGCGCGGCAGCTGCCGGGCCCGCTCTGGGTGGTGAAGAGCCAGATCCATGCCGGCGGCCGTGGCAAGGGCAAGTTCAAGGAATCCAAGGCCGGCGACAAGGGTGGCGTGCGCCTCGCCAAGTCGGTCGACGAGGTCAAGGATTATGCCGAGCAGATGCTCGGCTCCACCCTGGTGACGATCCAGACGGGCCCCGCCGGCAAGCAGGTGAACCGCCTCTACATCGAGGATGGCTCCGACATCGAGCGTGAGCTCTATCTGTCGGCGCTGGTCGACCGCACCACCTCGCGCATCTCCTTCGTGGCGTCGACCGAAGGCGGCATGGACATCGAGGAGGTGGCCCACAGCACGCCCGAGAAACTCCACACCATCTCGGTCGATCCCGCCACCGGCATCATGCCCCATCATGGTCGCGCGCTGGCGGAAGCGCTCGCTCTGAAGGGCGATCTCGCCAAGGCTGCCGCCAAGCTGCTCGGCCAGCTGTTCACGGCCTTCGTGTCCACCGACATGGAGATGCTGGAGATCAACCCGCTGATCGTGACCAAGACCGGCGAGCTGAAGTGTCTCGACGCCAAGGTGTCGTTCGACAACAACGCCCTGTTCCGCCACCCCGACATTGCTGAGCTGCGCGACGAGACCGAAGAAGACGCGAAGGAGATCGAGGCGTCGAAATACGACCTCAACTATGTCACGCTCGATGGCACCATCGGCTGCATGGTGAACGGCGCCGGCCTCGCGATGGCCACCATGGACATCATCAAGCTTTATGGCGAGGCGCCCGCGAACTTCCTCGACGTCGGCGGCGGCGCCACCAAGGAGAAGGTGACGGCGGCCTTCAAGATCATCACGGCCGACCCGAACGTGAAGGGCATCCTGGTCAACATCTTCGGCGGCATCATGAAATGCGACGTGATCGCGGAAGGCGTGATCGCGGCCGTCAAGGATGTCGGGCTGCAGGTGCCGCTGGTGGTGCGCCTCGAAGGCACCAACGTCGAGCTCGGCAAGACCATCATCAGCCAGTCGGGATTGAACGTGATCCCGGCCGACGACCTCGACGACGCCGCCCAGAAGGTCGTGGCGGCCGTCAAGGCTGCCGCCAAGGGCTGAGGCCTTGACGGGAAGCGGCGTCTCGCGCCCCGTGTCCGGCCATAGCGCCGGGTCCGGCGGTGCCGCTGCTTCCTTCCCATGATCATCCGCGGCCTCTGACCGCGCGCAATCGGAAAGCTCCGCATGTCCGTCCTGATCGACCGCTCCACCAAGGTCCTCTGCCAGGGGTTCACCGGCAAGAACGGCACCTTTCATTCCGAGCAGGCCATTGCCTATGGCACCCAGATGGTTGGCGGGACCTCGCCCGGAAAGGGCGGCCTCACCCATCTCGGCCTGCCGGTGTTCGACACCGTGAAGGAATGCCGCGACGCGACCGGCGCCGATGCGTCGGTGATCTATGTGCCGCCGCCGGGCGCCGCCGACGCCATCTGCGAGGCCATCGACGCCGAAATCCCGCTCATCGTCTGCATCACCGAGGGCATCCCGGTCAGCGACATGATCAAGGTGCGGCGCTCGCTTAGCGGTTCCAAGTCGCGCCTGATCGGGCCGAACTGCCCGGGCGTCATGACGGCAGGCGAATGCAAGATCGGCATCATGCCGGGCAATATCTTCAAACCGGGCTCTGTCGGCATCGTGTCGCGCTCCGGCACGCTCACCTACGAGGCCGTGTTCCAGACCACCCGCGAGGGCCTTGGCCAGACCACCGCGGTCGGCATTGGCGGCGATCCGGTGAAGGGCACCGAGTTCATCGACATTCTGGAGATGTTCCTGGCCGACCCGAAGACGGAGTCGATCGTGATGATCGGCGAGATCGGCGGCTCGGCCGAGGAAGATGCGGCGCAGTTCCTGCGGGACGAAGCGAAGCGGGGGCGCGCCAAGCCCACTGTCGGCTTCATCGCCGGTCGAACCGCACCCCCCGGCCGCCGTATGGGCCATGCGGGCGCCATCATCTCGGGCGGCAAGGGCGGCGCGGAAGACAAGATCGCCGCCATGGAGGCCGCCGGCATCCGGGTATCGCCTTCGCCGGCGCGCCTCGGAAAAACCTTGGTGGACGTGTTGAAGGCCGGATGAGCGGCATTAACCGCGAGTCGTGAAAGCCGCCAGCGGCGGCATTGCCGTAACGGGGTTGATACGGGTCGTCGCCAACCTCATCTGATTGTTTCGGGGAAACAAACAGCGCGAAGCGCGGCAAGTGGAGCCCGGGTTTTCCGGGGGATTTCGATCATGGCACGTGGAGACCAACCGCAGTCCTCTGTGGAACCCAGCTTTCTGTCCGGCGGCAACGCCGCCTACCTGGAGCAGCTCCAGGCGTCTTACGAAAAGGATCCCCAGAGCGTCGACCCGCAGTGGCGACGCTACTTCGAGAGCCTCGACGATGATGCCGGAACGGTCGCCACGAGTGCCCGCGGTGCGTCCTGGAAGGCGCCGCACTGGCCGCAGGTCGCCAATGGGGAACTGGTTTCTGCGCTCGATGGCAACTGGGCCGTGGTCGAAAAGGCGGTCGGCGACAAGATTAAGCTGAAGCAGGCCGAAGCCAAGCAGCCCTCATCCGACGCCGACATCCGGCAGGCCACGCAGGACAGCGTCCGCGCCCTGATGATGATCCGCGCCTTCCGGATGCGCGGCCATCTGCATGCCGACCTCGATCCGCTCGGCCTCGAGCCGACGCGGGACCGCGAAGAGTTGAGCCCCGCCAATTTCGGCTTTTCGGAAGCCGATTACGCGCGTCCGATCTTCATCGACAACGTGCTCGGCCTCGAATACGCGACCGTGCCCGAGATGGTGTCGCTGCTGCGCCGCACCTATTGCGGCACCATCGGCTTCGAGTTCATGCACATCTCGGACCCGGACGAGAAGGCCTGGATGCAGCTGCGCATCGAAGGCCCGGACAAGGAGGTGTCGTTCACCCCCGAGGGCCGGCGCGCCATCCTGAACAAGCTGGTCGAGGCGGAAGGCTTCGAAAAATTCCTCGACGTCCGCTACACCGGCACCAAGCGCTTCGGGCTCGACGGCGCCGAGGCCATGATCCCGGCCATGGAGCAGATCATCAAGCGCGGTGGCGCGCTCGGGGTGAAGCAGATCGTGCTCGGCATGGCCCATCGCGGCCGCCTCAACATGCTGTCGAACGTGATGCACAAGCCGCATCGCGCCATCTTCCATGAATTCAAGGGCGGCTCGGCTTCGCCCTCCGACGTGGAAGGGTCCGGCGACGTCAAGTATCACCTCGGCGCCTCGTCGGATCGCGACTTCGACGGCAACACCGTGCATCTGTCGCTCACCGCCAACCCGTCGCATCTCGAGATCGTCGATCCCGTGGTGCTGGGCAAGGTCAGGGCCAAGCAGGACCAGCTCGGCGACACCATCGACCGCACCGAGGTGCTGCCGCTGTTGATCCACGGCGACGCGGCCTTTGCGGGCCAGGGCGTCATCGCGGAATGCTTCGGCCTGTCGGGCCTGAAGGGCCATCGCACCGGTGGTTCGGTGCATTTCATCATCAACAACCAGATCGGTTTCACGACCTATCCGCGTTACTCGCGTTCGTCGCCCTACCCAAGCGACGTGGCCAAGATGATCGAAGCGCCGATCTTCCACGTCAACGGCGACGACCCGGAGGCCGTGACCTTTGCGGCCAAGATCGCCATCGAGTTCCGGCAGAAGTTCCACAAGCCGGTCGTCATCGACATGTTCTGCTACCGTCGCTTCGGCCATAACGAAGGCGACGAGCCGGCGTTCACCCAGCCCTTGATGTACAAGAAGATCAAGAGCCACCCTTCGACGCTCGACATCTATGCGAAGCGTCTGGTGGCCGATGGCGTGGTCAGCCAGGACGAGTTCGAGGGTGTCAAGGCCGAGTGGCGCGCCAAGCTCGATGCGGAGTTCGAAGCCGGCCAAAGCTACAAGCCCAACAAGGCCGACTGGCTCGACGGGCGGTGGTCCGGGCTGAAATATGCCGGCGGCGAGATGAGCGACGACGAGCGCCGCGGCAAGACCGGGGTGGAACTCGCGAAGCTGAAACGCATCGGCGACAAGATCACGTCGGTGCCGGACGGCTTCGCGCTTCACAAGACCATCGGCCGCTTCCTCGACAACCGTCGCAAGATGATCGAGACCGGCGAGGGGCTCGACTGGGCGACCGCCGAGGCGCTGGCCTTCGGGTCGCTGGTAGACGAAGGGCGTCCCGTGCGTCTGTCGGGTCAGGATTCGGAGCGCGGCACCTTCTCGCAGCGCCATTCGGTGCTGATCGATCAGGACACCGAAGCGCGCTTCACGCCGCTGAACCATATCCGCGACGGCCAGGCGCAATACGAGGTCATCAATTCGATGCTCTCGGAAGAAGCCGTGCTCGGCTTCGAATATGGTTATTCGCTGAGCGAGCCTAATGCGCTGACCCTCTGGGAAGGTCAGTTCGGCGACTTCGCCAACGGTGCCCAGGTGGTGTTCGACCAGTTCGTGTCCTCGGGCGAGCGCAAGTGGCTGCGCATGTCGGGTCTCGTGTGCCTGCTGCCGCACGGCTACGAGGGGCAGGGGCCCGAGCATTCATCGGCGCGCCTCGAGCGTTTCCTGCAGATGTCGGCCGAAGACAACATGCAGGTCGCCAACGTCACCACGCCGGCGAACTACTTCCACATCCTTCGCCGGCAGCTGAAGCGGGACATCCGCAAGCCGCTGATCTTGATGACGCCGAAGTCGCTGCTGCGTCACAAGCGGGCGGTGTCGAAGCTCGACATGCTGGCCGACGGCTCGACCTTCCATCGGGTGTTGTGGGACGATGCCGTCGACGGCGGCTCCGTGACGCTGCAGCCGGACGACAAGATCCGGCGCGTCGTGTTGTGCTCGGGCAAGGTTTATTACGACCTCTATGAGGAGCGCGAGAAGCGCGGCATCGACGATGTCTATCTGATGCGCGTCGAGCAGCTGTATCCCTTCCCGGCCAAGCGGCTGGTTGGCGAACTCGGCCGCTTCAAGGGCGCCGATGTGGTGTGGTGCCAGGAGGAGCCCAAGAACATGGGCGCCTGGAGCTTCGCCGAGCCCTACCTCGAATGGGTGCTGAACCAGACCGATCTGGCGACGAAGCGTCCGCGCTATGCCGGTCGCCCGGCCAGCGCCGCTACGGCCACCGGCCTGATGTCGAAGCATCTGGCCCAGTTGAAGGCCTTCCTCGACGAGGTCTTCGCGGCCTGACGGCCGCGGAGGCTCAGGCGATGGCCTATTTCTTCAGCCGGCTCAACGCCCCCCGGCCGACCCTAGCTCATGACATGACGGCTGCCGAAGCCGCCGTCATGGACCGCCATGCCGATTATTGGAGCGAGCTTCTGGCCCGGGGCAGCGCCGTGGTGTTCGGCCCCGTGCTCGATCCGAAGGGCGCCTGGGGCTTGTCGATCCTGCGGGCCGAAACGGAAGCCGAAGCGCGCGCCGTGATCGAGGCCGATCCGATCCTTGGAGCCGACCTCGGTTTCAGCTACGAGGTATTCCCGATGCCGCGCACCTACCTGCGCGGCCTGACGGCCGATGTGCCGACCCATTCGAGACGCTGACCATGGCCACTGAAATCCGCGTGCCCACCCTCGGAGAATCGGTCTCCGAGGCAACGATCGGCAAATGGTTCAAGAAGCCCGGCGAGGCCGTCAAGGCCGACGAGCCGCTGCTCGAACTCGAAACCGACAAGGTGACGCTGGAGGTCAATGCGCCGGCGGCCGGTGTGCTGAGCGAGATCGTGGCCAAGGACGGCGAAACCGTCGAGCCCGGCGCGCTGCTCGGCCAGATCGACGCCGCGGGCGCCGCCCCGACCCCGAAGGCCGAAGCCCCCAAGACGGATGCGGCGAAGCCCTCCGCCGCGCCCGAGCCCGTCAAGGCGGCACCGGCCGCCTCGAAAGGCCCGACCTCCATGCCGCCGGCGCCGTCGGCCGCCAAGCTCGCCACGGAGAATGGCGTCGACACCTCGAACCTCGACGGCTCCGGCAAGCGGGGCCAGGTGCTGAAGGGCGACGTGCTGAGCGCGCTGCGCGACGAAGCCCGCGCACCGGCCCCCGCGCCGCAGGCGCCAACGCCCCAGCCCGCTCCGGCGCCGCGTGCGCCCTCCAAGCCCGACGACGCCGCGCGTGAAGAGCGCGTGCGGATGACCAAGCTGCGGCAGACGATCGCCCGCCGCCTGAAGGAAGCGCAGAACAGCGCCGCCATGCTGACGACCTTCAACGAGGTCGACATGACGGCCGTGATGGCCTTGCGCAGCCGCTACAAGGACGTCTTCGAGAAGAAGCACGGCTCGAAGCTCGGCTTCATGGGGTTCTTCGTGAAAGCCTGCGTGTCGGCGCTCCGCGAGCTGCCGGCCGTCAATGCCGAGATCGACGGCAACGAGGTCGTCTACAAGAACTTCTACCATATCGGCATCGCGGTCGGGACCGAGAAGGGCCTTGTGGTGCCGGTGGTGCGGGACGCGCAGGACCTCGGCCTCGCCGCCGTCGAGAAGACCATCGCGGGCTTCGGCAAGGCGGCGCGTGACGGTACCCTGAAGATGGAAGACATGCAGGGCGGCACCTTCACGATCACCAATGGCGGCATCTACGGCTCGCTGATGTCGACCCCGATCCTGAACGCGCCGCAGTCCGGCATCCTGGGCATGCACAAGATCCAGGAGCGGCCGATCGTGGTGGGCGGCAAGGTCGAGGTGCGACCGATGATGTATCTGGCGCTGTCCTACGACCACCGCATCGTCGATGGCCGCGAGGCCGTGACTTTCCTGGTGCGGGTCAAGGAAGCGCTGGAGGATCCCAGCCGCCTCGTGCTGGACGTCTGAAAACGCCGCACCATTGAAAAAGCCCCCTCCACCGAGGGGGTTTTTTTGATGCCTGAACCCCTCATTCCGGGGCGCCGGAGGCGAACCCGGAACCTGTGTGCTCGAGCTTGCGGGGGTGAAGCGCCCCGGTTCCGGATCTCCGCTTCGCGGCGTCCGGAATGAGGATTGATCCGGTCGCCTCACAGGTCGCCGAGCTTCGACAGCCTGCTCGAACCCCTCATTCCGGGGCGCCGGAGGCGAACCCGGAACCGGTATGCTTGAGCTTGCGGCGGTGAAGCGCCCCGGTTCCGGATCTCCGCTTCGCTGCGTCCGGAATGAGGAATGGATTTGGCCGCCTTACAGGTCGCCGAGCTTCGACAGCATGTCGGCCGTGGTGGACATCACCTTGGAATTGGCCTCGTAGCCGCGCTGCGTCACGATCATGTTGCTGAGTTCGGTCGCGAGATCGGTGGTGGAGCTTTCCAGCGACGAGCCCTGGATGGTGCCGAGGCCCTTGGTGTTCGCCTTGGCCAGCGTCATGGCCCCTGAATCGTCGTTGGCCACGTAGTCGTCGGCCGTCAACGCCGTGAGGTTCTCGGGGCTGCGCACGCTGGCGAGCGGGATGCTGTAGGGCGTGCTGGTGACGCCGGCTGCGCTCGTGAACGACACCGTGCCGTCGGTCGCCACCGAAACGACCGTGTCCGACGTGGGCACGATCACCGGGGTCAGGCTCGAGCCACCCGCCGTGTAGCCGAGCAGCGTGTCGCCCGCCGTGTTGAGCAACGTGCCGTCGGCCTGGCGCGTGAAGGCGCCCGCCCGGGTCATCGCCGTAGCGCCGCTGGCGGTTTTCACGGCGAAGAAGCCGTTGCCCGACACCGCGAGGTTGGTGCTGGTGGTGCTGGTGGTGATCGAGCCCTGGCTGCTGGCGTTGAGCCTCACGGTCGAGCGCACGCCGGCACCGTTGAAGTCGCTGGCGACGACGCTGCCGAGCGTCTTGTTGTCGCCCAGCATCGACTCGAACGCCACCGTGCCGGCCTTGAAGCCGGTGGTGCTGACGTTGCTGATGTTCTGCCCGATCGTGTTGAGGCGGTTGGCCTGCGCCGAAACGCCCGCCACCGAGGTCTGCAGACCGCCGAACAAACTCATCGCCCACCTCTCCTGATCGTGCCGCCCGGTCTACGTCAGGGAGCTTGCGACAGGCTGGCGGCGTCGTGGACGTCGTCGCGCGCCATCACCGGGTCGGCGACGTCGGGCGTCGGCAGCAGCGCCTGCCGGGCCAGCACCACGACGTATTTCAGGTATTCGGTGGCGATCAGCCGGCTGCGGTGAGGGCTGGTCCACCAGGGGCGCAGCTTGGCGGTCTCGGTCACCACCGGATAGGGCCGCAGGTCGACGTCCCGCAACTGGTGGCCGATCTCCGCTAGAGCGCGAGGCATGTGGTAGTTCGACGTCACGACGATCAGCGAACGGATGCGATTGGCCCGCACCCAGGCGGCGGTCTCGGCCGCATTGCCGGCCGTGTCGAGCGCCTCGTAGCCGAGCGTCACGCAGCACGCGACGAGGTCGCGGACGCGCGGCAGGCGGCGAGCCAGGCTTTCGGGCGTCGTGGCCGGGTTGACGCCGGTGATCAACAACCGTTCGGCCTGCCCGTCCGCCAGAAGATCGATGGCGTCCGACACCCGGTCGGTGCCGCCGGTCAGCACCACCAGCGCATCGGCATGGCGGTTCGGCCGCGCCTCGACGCCCTGGAGGCCGGCGGCGAAATCGAGGAAGCCCACCAGCAGGCCGCAGCCCAGCAGCGCCAAGGTGGCGGCCACGGCGACCAACAGGCCGCGTGTCCGGCTCACGCCAGCCCCAAGGGCGCGGTTCTGCGGCGGCGCAGACTCACGTCATCCTCTGCAGCTGGCGAAACACGATCCAGCGCGACATGGCTCCGGTCGCCACCGCGATCGACACCGAGATGGCCGCAATGGCCGCATAGCCCGGCCAACCGAGCGCGAAGCTGCCGAACAGCGCCTCGAGTTCGTCGCCGCCCGCCGTCGATTGCAGTCGCAACCGGAGCAGCCCCGCCAGCCCGAAGGCCGCGATGGCGCCGAGTCCGCCGAGGGCGCCGCCCTTGAGGCCGAGCCGCAGGAAATGCTTCTGGAACTGCCGCGCGATGAAGCGGTCTTCCGCCCCTACGAAATGCAGGATGTCGATGATCTCGTGGTTGCCCGCCATGGCGCCGCGCGTCGCAAAGGCCACCGTCAGAAACATCGCCACCAGCACCAGCCCGAAGATCAGCGCCGCCAGGGCCACCACGGTGTTGGCCATGGTGGCAAGCCAGGCGAACCACAGGTGGTGGTCGTCGACGCTGGTGCCCGGGAGGTCGGCGAGGTTGGCCCGCAGGGCCGCGAGGTCGGGCGGGTGGTCGTGATCGATGACCACCGCGATCAAGCGCGGCACCGGCAGTTCGTCGAGGTTGAGCCCCGTGCCGAGCCACGGTTCCAGCAGCTTCTCGGACGCCGCCTTGGCGTAGACCTCGACGGCCGTGATGCCGGGCGTTCCGCGCGCCACGCTGGCCGCCTTGGCGACGGCGGCCTCGATGTCGTGGCCCGCCAGCGGACGGAGCTGGATGGTCATTTCGCTGCCGACCGAGCGCTGCCAATCCCGCGACGCGCCGGCGATCAGCAGGCCGCTTCCGGCCGCGAGCGCGCTGAGAAAGGTCATGATGGCCACCACGGTCACCAGGGCGCGGCTGGCGATGGAGGCGGCCGGCACCAGCGACGCGTTGCGGCTAAGCGCGAATTCGGCTTCCGGCAGCGGCGGCGGCACCGGGGCGCCGTTCTTCGCGCCGGCCAGCACCGCCGGCGCCACCATGTCCGGCCCGCGGGACGGTTCAGTCATAAACGTGCAGCCGGCGGTCGCCGAGCACGAGGCGCCGCGCATCCTCGAACTGTTCCATCAACCCGAGGTCATGCGTCGCGATGACGACCGAGGTGCCGGATTTGTGCAGCTCGACGAAGAGCCGCAGCAGCCGGCGGGCGAGCGGCGGGTCGACGTTGCCGGTGGGCTCGTCGGCGAGCAGCAGTTCGGGCCGCACGATAAGGGCGCGCGCGATGGCGGCGCGTTGCTTCTCGCCGCCGGACAGCACCTGGGGCAGCACGTGCATGCGCTCGCCGAGCCCCACCCATTTCAGCAGCTCCACCACTTCGGCCCGGTAGCCGGCCTCGTCCCGGCCCTGCACCCGGAGCGGCAGGGCGACGTTCTCGTAAGTGGTGAGATGATCGAGCAGGCGGAAATCCTGGAACACCACGCCGATGCGCCGCCTCAGCGCCGTCATGGCGTTCTTGTCGAGCGACGCCGCATCCTGGCCGAACAACGAGATGAGGCCGCGCGTCGGCTTCAGTGACAACAGGATAAGGCGCAGCAGCGTCGTCTTGCCGGCGCCGGACGGCCCGGTGAGGAACTGGAAGGTTTGCGGCTCGATCGAGAAGCTCAGGTCCTTAAGGATCTCCGAGCCCATCCCGTAGCGCAAGCCGACATTCTCGAATCGAACCAAGCCCACCCCTCGGGTCCGCGCCGCCGTGGCCCGCTCACGCTAGCGCCGTCACGCTTAATCGGCCGTTAACCAATCGGCACTCCTATAGCCCATCTCCGTCAGTGCCGTCCCATGCTGATCCTCTGCCCCCGTTGCGTGAGTTCCTACAAGGTCGAGCCGGCCACGCTGGCGCGCGGCGACGCGGCCTTGTTCTGCGCCCATTGTCGTCAGCCCCTGCGCCCGGCTTCGCCCGGGCGCAGGGGCTGACGACAATGGGCGCAGAACAAGGC
>NZ_JARPVX010000085.1:0-15201 GCF_033947565.1 Lichenihabitans sp. Uapishka_5 | reverse complement strand
GCCAGGGCCTCAGCGACCGCCCGGGCGCGGGGCCGGCGCGACGCATCGCCGATCAGCCCCGCCACCGTGTCGCGCAGCCGCCCGAGCCGATGCCGCGACAGCACGGTTCCGAGCCCGGCATGGGCCACGCGGGCCGCGGTGGCGGCTTGTTCGAACGCGATGGGCATCACCAGCATGGGCACTCCGGCCACGGCGGCATCCAGCACCGTGTTGAGGCCGCCATTGGTGATCAGAAGATCGGCGTGGCGCAACAGGCTGCGCTGCGGGACAAATGCGCGCACGATCGGGGTTCCCGGCAGGGTGGCGGCGACCGCGGGATCGAGGCGGCCGCCATGCGCCACCACCAGGGACAGATCGAGCTCGGCGCAGGCGCGCGCGATCGCGGTGAAGATGGCGGCGCGGCCCCCCTGGAGCGAGCCGAGCGAGGCGAAGACGAGCGGCCGCCCGTCGCAGCGCAGGTCCGACACGTCCGCATCGGGGCCGCCCTGCCGCATGGGGCCGCAGGGATGCACGACACCCCCAAGGTGACGGCGCGGAAAGTCGAGCTGCGGCACCAGCTGGGTGATGTCGGCAAAAGGCGACAGGCAGCGCTCGAGCGAGCCCAGGGCCGGCACGCCGAGCCGCTCGGCTTGCCCGGCGATCCCGGCCGTGACGCCGCGCATCAGCCAGTCGGCCACGCGGTAGCCGCCGCGGTTGCGGCGCTCCCCCCAGGGCGAAGCCTCATAGTGCCAGCCCGTGAAGGGCGGCGGCACGGCCGGCTCGCGGTGGATCGGCAGGGCATTGGCCACGGTCACGTAGGGCAGCCCGAGATGGGCGGCCACCAGCGACCCGGCGGGTTCGAGCTGGTCGCTGACGATCCCATCCACCCCGAGACGACGGCAGGCGGCCGGCAGCTCGGCGCAAAGCATCGCCGTCATGGCGGCCATGTCGCGCATCACCGGCCCGAGGCCGAAGCCGCCCGGAGCCGCCATGTGGCCCACGATGCGGTCGAGGCTGCCGACAGGATGGCTGCCGCGGCCGAGCGGTTCGAAGGCGCAAGCCCGACGCGCGGCTTCCGGCGCCACCTCGGCGATGCCGAACAAGGTGACGCGGTGGCGTCGCGCCCGCAGGCTCGCGGCCAGGGCCAGCATGGGGTCGAGATGGCCGAGGAACGGGGGCGCCACGAGGGCGACGTGACTCATGCCTCAGTCGTCGGCTCCAGCCGCCCCACACACCCACGCGCGGCTTGCGGGTTCGCGATGCGCTAGTCTACAACGGCGCGGGACGCCAGACATCTTTGAAGGAATTCACTTGTGAGTGGGGTGGAGGAACGGGACGACCTGGCTGGGGCACAGGTCCTCGTCGTCGAAGACGAAATGCTGATCACCATGCTGCTCGAGGACATTCTCGAGGAGCTGGGCTGCCGGGTCGTGGGGTCCGCCGTGAACCTGCGGCAGGCCGAGGACCTGGTCCGGAGCGCGACGGCCGATGCTGCGATCCTCGACGTCAATCTCGGCGGCGATCCCGTGTTCCCGGTGGCCGAGCAGCTGACCGCCCGCGGCATTCCGTTCATCTTCGCCAGCGGCTACGGATCGGCCACCCTGCCCGAGCGGTGGCAAAGCACCCCCACCCTGCCCAAACCCTTCACGACCGACCAGGTGGCCGACACGCTGCGCCGGGTGCTGCGGCAGCGGCGGACGGGCTCGGCCTGAGGCGCCTCAGGGTCGCGGCTTGCCTTCCGGCCCGAACCCCCTGAGATAGGCCAGGACGTCGTCGACGTCGCGGTCGCGCGTCAAGCCCGAGAAGGTCATCTTGGTGCCGGGCACCACGCCGCGCGGGTCGCGGATATAGCGGCGGAAGGTCGGCTCGTCCCAGGTCAGGCCCGAGTTCCGGTTGGCGTCCGAATAATTATAGTCCGGCACACTGCCGCTGTGGCGGCCGATCACGCCATTGAGCTCAGGCCCGACGGCATTGTGGGCGCCTTCGCCGATCTGATGGCAGGCCCGGCATTTGGCGAACACCTTGGCGCCCGCGGCGGCATCGCCCGGCTCTTCGGCCCAAACCGGGCCGCCGAGCAGCGCCACCAGCACCGGCACCCGCTGCGCCAAACCACGCCATGCCACAGCAGCGCCCCTCACCGTTGACGGGCCGCCTTCTCGACAAAGGCGATCACCTCCTGCGGCTTCCAGGGCTTCGGCATGAATTGCGCGTTCTTGGGCAGCCGATACGGACGCTCGAGCGCCACGCCCGAGGTGACGCAGATGGCGATCTGCGGCCACCGCACGGCCACGAAGGCCGCAAGTTCGATGCCGTTCAGCGGGCCGCGCAACCGCACGTCGGAAAACATCGCCGCGACCCGGTCGGCGCCTTCCTTTAGGTAATCGAGCGCGGCATCGACGGAATCCACCGCCACGGCCTTCAGCCCGGCCTCCTCGATCATTTCCGCCGCCATGTCGGCCAGCAGAGGATCGTCCTCGACGACCAGCACCACCGCGTCCTTGTCCATGCCGTTACCCTTTTGCCCGACGGGGTCGGGCGTGGTTGCGTTCGGGGGAACCATCGCGGTCCATGACAGACCGTTCGGCAAAGAAGCAAGCCCGAAGCGGCACACATCACAAGCCATGGCGGGCGGCGATGTTCCCATCTTTTCGCGGGAGTGCAAGGGGGATCGGCGACGTTGCCCGACGCCGGCCCGGGCGATCGTCAACGAAGCCTTACGGGCGACCGCTCCGAAGCGCGCGATCCTGTGAATCCCGCTCGGCCGACGCGAGACCGCGTGACGCCGCGCGGTCGGCGGATTAAGGCTTAGAGCCGGACCATTCCTGTAGCCCAGGGCCTCGCCTGTGACCGACCACGCCAGCTTCTCGACCCTCCTCGGCCGCAACCGGGCGATCCCGGTCGTCACCTTCGCGACCGTCGACGATGCGGTGCCGGTCGGCCGCGCGCTGCTCGAGGGCGGCGTCGGCGTCATCGAGGTGACGCTGCGCACACCGGCCGGGCTCGAAGCGCTGCGGCGCCTGAAGACCGAATGCCCCGACATGGTGCTCGGCGCCGGCACGATCCTCACCCCGGCCCAGGCCGAGGCGGCGGTCGCGGCGGGGGCCCGCTTCCTGGTGTCGCCGGGTCATACGGCCACCCTGGTGGATTGCGCCAAGGCGATCGGCGTGCCTTGGATGCTCGGCGCCACCACGCTCAGCGAGGTGATGCACCTGCGCAAACACGGCTTCATGGTGCAGAAGTTCTTTCCCGCCGAACCGGCCGGCGGCCTGGCGGTGTTGAAGGCCATCGGTTCCGTGCTGCCCGACGTGCGGTTCTGCCCGACGGGCGGCATTTCGGCCAGCAAGGCGAAGGACTATCTGGCGCTGTCCAACATCATCGCGGTCGGCGGCTCGTGGTTCGTGCCGTCGAGCGGCATCGACCTTCAGGCCGTCGCCGAGGCGGCCCGGCAGGCAGCCGCCAGCTTGAACTCAGCCGCCTGAGGTCGATTTCCCTCGCAGACCGGGCGCGAGCCTCACCAAAACCGCAATGGCGTCCGATGCCAGCCATCGAACGACTGAATTCCGAGGAGTGGACCCTTCATGCTCGCACGCAATACCGTTCTCGGCGCCACGCTCGCGGTCGCCTTGGGCGCAACCGGTGCCCTGGCGCAAAGCGACAGCCCTTTCTCGAGCCTCGCGGGCTCCTGGTCGGGCAACGGCACGATCTCGATGAACGACGGCCACAACGAGCGCATCCGCTGCAAGGCCCAATACGAGGTGGCGCCGAGCGGCATCATCATGCACCAGAACCTGCGCTGCGCTTCGGACAGCTATAAGTTCGAGGTGAAGAGCAGCCTGCAGGCCGACGGCAGCCAGATCCTCGGCAGCTGGACCGAGACGACCCGGCAGGTGACCGGCAACGTCACCGGCACCATCCAGGGCGGCACCATCGCCACCAGCGTGAAGGGCACCGGCTTCACGGCGACGCTCGGGGTGCAGACCAAGGGCAACAGCCAGTCCGTCTCGATCGTGCCGACCGGCACCGACATCCAGTCCGTGAAGATCGACCTTAAGCGGGCTTGAAATTCTTACACCTTGTGTCGACAGCGGCGATGCCCGGGACCTGCGTTCCGGGCATCGTCGTTTGTCAGCCATACTGAGCCTTTGTGGGCCAGCCGGCGGCGCTCAGGTGTCGGGCGCGAAGCCCTCATATTGGGGAAGGTCGTCCGTGATGGTGAACCAGGGCGCCTTCGAGCCGACAAAGATGTGGGCGCTCGGCCGGATGCTAGGGGTATCCACCAGCGACCCCATGGCGACGTGAAGATAGGTGCCGTCGCGCACCACCGCATAAAGAAACGAGCCGCAGGTGCGGCAATTGACATTGAAGGATGTCGCCTCGCGATATTGGAACACGTCCGCTTCGCCCTGCCGTAAGGCGAGCTTGTGGCGTGGAATGCCGGCGATCGGCTTGAAAGCCGCCCCCGTGGTGCGACGGCATGCCGAACAATGGCAGTTCACCGCGAAATCGAATGCGTCTTCCACCTGGTAGGACAGCCGGCCGCACAGGCAGCGGCCGGCGAGATGCCCGGCACGGGGCCGAAGCTTCTCCGCCGGCACTTTCAGGCCGGGGCGGTCGTCCAGCCTATTCGGCCGCACGCGACTGCAACGCCATGCCGGCCGGCGGCGCGGGCCGGCGCAAGTGCAATCGGAGCCAGGAGATCGTCGGCCGCAGGATCAGGAAGTCGGCCACGAGGGCCGCCATCATGGCAAAGGCCGACAGCCAGCCGAAGGTGCGCAAGGACGGCAGGTCGGAGAACACCGTTACCGCGAGGCCGCAGGCCAGCACGGCCGAGGTGAGGATCAGGGCCGGCCCCATCAACACCGTGGCCCGCTCCACCGCCACGGCCGGATCGGCGTCGTAATGCTCGTCGTCCTCGTGCCGTAGCCGGTTGAGGAAGTGGATGGTGGCCGACAGGCCGAGGCCGAACGACACCGTCAACGCCACCACGGAGATGAACTGCAGGCCGCCACCGGTCCACCACAGCACCGCGCCCGACAACACCACCGGGAAGATGCCCGGCAGGATGGAGGCCAGGAACACGATCACCGAGCGGAATGCCAGACCGATAAAGGCCGCCACGAGCAGGAACTCGAAGGTGAGGCCATGGTTCAGCTTCTCGATCATGGTCGAGGAGTTGCGGGCCGCGATCACGGCGAGACCGGTGACCGCGATCTTGTAGCCCGGATGAGCGGCCCGGATCGGGTTCAGCGCCGCATCGAGCTTGTCGACGATCGGCAGGAGCCGGCTCGAATCGTGATCGGGGACGCGCCCCGACACCAGCACCGCCTCATGGTCCTTGGCCACGAAGCGCTGCGTCAGATGGGCCGGCAGCAGATCGACATATTGCTTCAGGGTGGCGACATCGTCCTTGCCGAGCTTCTGGCTGAGCCAGCGCTGCAAGGTGTCGAGCGACCACACGTTGCCGATGCCGCCCTGGGCCTCGACCGTGTCGTGCACCTGATCGATGACCCCGAGGGTTTCGGGCGAATACAGGTCGGCGCCGGCTGGGAACTGGATGTAGACGTCGACCGGGTTGGCGCCGTTCAGCTTGTTGTCGAGCTTGCCCGAGGCCTGCACGGCCTGTTCCTTGTCGGGCACCTGGTCGGCCAGACGATAGCTCGGCTCGAGGTTGGCATAAAAGAAGGCCAGCACGGCCACCACCGCGATGCCGACGAGGCTGTAGAGCCCCGGCCGCGCCACCATGCCGTGGGCGATCCAGGCGCAAAAGCGGCGCAGCGCCTGGACGCCCGTGTCGGAGCCCTTCGCGTCGCCGATGCGGGTCATGTCGCCGCGCACCAGCAGCACGCCCAGCACGGGCGCCAGCGTCAGCACGGTGACGAGCGCGATCACGGTGGAAATCAGCCCCGCCTCACCGAAGGTGCGGATCAGCTCGGATTTCGTGAACATCAGCGCCGTGAAGCTCAGCGCCGCCGTGGCGTGGGTCAGCACGCAGGCCGGCCCCACCACGATGATGGCGTTGCGGAACGCTTGGGCCTTGGATTCGCCCGCGATCAACCGGTCGCGCGCCGCAAAGGTCAGCTGCATCGAATCCGAAAAGGAGATCACCATGATGAGCGGCGTCATCACGTTGAGGAACATGTTGAGCTTGAAGTCGAGCCAGCCGAGGCAGCCGAGCGCAAACAGGATGGCGACGAGCGGCGGCCCCGCGGCCACCACCATGAAGGACACGCGGCGGAAGAACAGGATCGCCACAAGGCAGCCGGCCACGAAGCCGATGGTGTTGTAGAGCAGCCTGTCGCGCTCGACCGCGTTGCGGATCTCGAGCTGCATCACCGGCACGCCCGACAACTCCCCATGCAGGTCGGAGCCCGCGAGGTCCTCTCCCATGAGCTTGCGGATGTCGCCCACGATTCCGTCGAGCCGGGTGCTCTGGGTCACGGCCGGATCGAGCGACAACACCACGAGGGCCAGCGTGCCGTCGTCGCTGATCAGCTTGCCCCGGATGATGTCGTTGCCGCGGATCTTGTCGATCAGAGCCTTGTAGGCGTCACCCTCGGGCAGCGTTTCGGGAAACAGCGGCGCGGGAATCTGGCCGTTCTCGGGCGCGGCGCGGGCCGAGAACAGCGAAATGATGCCGCGCGTGCCGTCCACCAGCTGCAGGTCGGTGACGAGGCTGCGCAGCTTGTCGAGGTTGTCGCGCTCGAGCAGCGTCTTGCCCTCGACCACCACCAGCACGTCATATTCGTTGGACGGGAAGCGTTGCGTCACGGCCTCGAACTGCTTGAACTCGGGATCGTCCGAGCGGAACAGCTGGCTGAGCGAGTCGTCGACGCTGATGCGGCTGACGCCAAAACCCGCCCCGACCGCCAGCGCCGCGAACAACAGCGCGGCCAGGAGCGGCACGCGCAACGCCCAAAGCCCGAGCCGCTCCAGCCCGAACGCGATGTTGATCGGCTTGGCATCCCCGGCCGGCGCGTCTGTGTGATGACTCAACGGCTCACCCTTCCTGGTCCACGCCCCTATCCGGAACGCGAGTGCCACAGCCTAGCGGCGACAAAAGCGGAGAAAAAACGGCAAGGCGGGCGATTCCCGCCCACCGCGCCTTCGATGCAACGCGTCCGACCGGCTGCGCCTGCGGTCAGGGGCTGCAGTCGAAGATGTCACGATCGGTGACGACCTGATCGAAAGCCTGGTCGTGCGGCTCGTTCGGGATCTCTGCGACTTCCTGCACCGCATAAGCGATCCCGATCACCCGGATGGGCTTGCGGGCCCGCAACGCCGCGAGCGAGCGATCGACGTTGCCGGCGCCATAGCCGATCCGATGACCCCGCCGGTCGAAAGCGACGGCCGGGAAGAAGACGATGTCGGGCTCATGCTCCGCTGCCCCCTCGAGGGGCTCGGCGATGCCGAGCGGGCCGGCCGCGAGACGGTCGCCCGGCCGCCAGCCGCGAAACAGGAGCGGCGTGCCGCTCGACCAGTCCACCGGCAGCACCAGGGTGGCGCCGCCCGCCATCAGGGCCTCGGCCAGAGGACCGACGTCGGGCTCGCTGTTGATCGGGGAAAACAGCGACACGACGGGCGGGCGCCCATCGACCGGAAATGCCGCGACGAGTTCAGGCCCGACGGCGGCGAGCCGCGCCGCGAAGCCGGCCCGCTCGGTTGCGGACACGCTGGCCCGCCGCATCAGCCCGACCTTGCGGAATTCGGCCTTGTAGGAAGACATCATGGGAGCAGGGGTTCGGACGGCCGGGTCCGGGTGAGTGCACGACTGACGGCCCCCGCCTTTCCCCTGTTGTGATGGAAGGACACCAAATTAAGGGCGGCCGGGCTCGGGGTCCAGGTCATTCGCCGCCGACCGCATCGTTAGGTCCGGGCTGTGGCACCGGGGACCCAGCGGCATCGCTCCAGCCACAGCGGCGCAACGCCTCCTGCATGTGAGCCGGCACGGGGGCCTCGGCCGTCACGGAAGGCTTGCCGGCCTGCATCGGCACCGCGATCGCGCGGGCATGCAGGTGCAGCGGCGTCGGGTCGTCGCGTCCCAACCGGCCGTAGATCGGATCGCCCAGCATCGGCCAGCCCTGCGCGGCGCAATGGACCCGCAGCTGGTGGGTGCGCCCTGTCAGGGGTTCGAGCGCCAGCCAGGCGAGCCCATCGGCCTGACCCATGACGCGCCAGCGGGTTTGCGACGGCATGCCGAGCGGATCGACCTTCATCCACCAGCCGCGGCTGGCATCGCGGCGGCCGAGCGGCAGGTCGATCAGGCCTTCGGGATCGGCCGGGCCGCCCTCGACTACGGCCCAATAGGTCTTGGCGATACGCCCCTGCTTGAACAAGAGGCCCAGCTTCTCGAGCGCCTTGCGATGGCGGCCCAGCACCAAACAGCCGGAGGTGTCGCGGTCGAGCCGATGCGCCAGCGCCGGCGCCCGCGGCAGGCCGAACCGCAATGCGTCGAAGCCATCCTCGAGGCTTTCGCCGCCCTTCGGGCCGCGGTGAACCGGCACGCCGGCGGGCTTGTCGAGGATCAGCATCAGCCCGTCGCGGTGGAGCAGGCGGCCGATAAGGTCTTCCGGGTTCATGGGATAAGGTCTATCCAGCTTCGGCCGGGCCGGGCAACAGCCTTGGCCCACGCGCCTCCTTATTCCCATGCAGAAGGCTCCATGAGCAGCGACGATTCCGACCGCAAAAGGCCGGGCTTCTTTCGACGGTTGTTCGGCGGCACCGCCGAGGTGCCCGTCGATCCGGTCGAGGCGGCACCGGTGCTTCCCGCCGCCGAACCGGCCGCACCGCCTTCGGAACCGCCCGCCGCAACACCGGTGCTGCCGCCTGTGGCGGAGCTGTCGCCTGCGGCGGAGAAGCCGCCCGCTCGAGCGGAATCCTTATCGACCGAGGCGGAGGAGCTGGCCGCGGCGGTGGAGCTCGTCGAGCGCACGGCCCTGGCCGGACCGGTCGAGACCGCCGTCACGCCGGCCGACCTCAAGGGCGCGTTCGAGATCGCGTCCGAGCCGCCGCGGCCGCTGGGTTCGGACCCTTCACCCGGCGAGCCGGAGGCTCCGGAAGGCGGCTGGTGGTCGCGCCTGCGCAAGGGCTTGTCGCGCTCGTCGAACCAGCTTGGTCAGGGCCTCACCGGCATCTTCACCAAGCGGCGGCTCGAACTGTCCACCGTGGAGGACCTCGAGGACCTGCTGATCCAGGCCGACCTCGGCGTCGCCACGGCCCTCAAGGTGGTCGACCTCGTGCGCGACGGCCGCTTCACCAAGGGCGTCGGCGCCGAGGACGTGCAGGCCATCATCGCGGCAGAGGTCGAGGCCGTGCTGGCCCCGGTGGCGAAGCCGCTCGTTCCCGAAGGGAAGCATCCCTTCGTGGTGCTGGTGGTGGGCGTCAACGGCTCGGGCAAGACCACCACGATCGGCAAGCTCGCCCAAAAATACACCCGTGAGGGCAAGTCCGTCATGCTGGCGGCCGGCGACACGTTCCGGGCCGCCGCGGTCGAGCAATTGAAGGTTTGGGGCGCCCGCATCGGCGTGCCGGTGCTGGCTCGCGAGGCGGGCGCCGACGCGGCCGGGCTCGCTTTCGACGCCATCAAGGAGGCCCAGGCCAAGGCGGTCGACGTGCTGTTGATCGACACGGCCGGCCGGCTGCAGAACCGCGCCGAGCTGATGGACGAGCTCGCCAAGGTGCTGCGCGTCATCCGCAAGCTCGACGACGCGGCCCCTCACGCGGTGCTGCTGGTGCTCGACGCCACGGTGGGGCAGAACGCCATGAGCCAGGTGGAAATTTTCGGCAAGGTGGCGGGCGTCACCGGCCTGGTGATGACCAAACTCGACGGCACGGCGCGCGGCGGCATCCTGGTGGCGATCGCGGAAAAGTTCAGGCTGCCGGTGCATTTCATCGGCGTCGGCGAAGGCGTGGAGGATCTGGAGCCGTTCGCGGCGAGGGATTTCGCCCGCGCCATCGCGGGGTTGGAACGATAGCGGCCGTCCGGCTCTTCCCCAACGAGACGACCTTCATTTTGCTTTCGTGGTCGGCTGCCATCGGGCGCGGCGGAACACCCTTCGCCCCGACAGCCTTGAGAACAGGACCATGTCCATGACCGAGACCCGGCCCGAGGCGGCCAGCGCAACTCCCATCGGGGCGACTCCCGCCCAGGCGATCCCGGCCGGGGCCCCGAAACCGCGCAAGATCGACCCGACCCTGAAGCTCGTGCTCGAATTCGGGCCGCTGGCGCTCTTCTTCATCGCCTCCTATCGCTACAACCTGCATGTCGCCACAGCGGTGCTGATGACGGGCGTGGTGGTGACCCTCGTCGCCTCCTATGCGATCGTCCGGCGGGTGCCGATCATGCCGCTGGTCACGGCCGTGGCGGTGCTGGTGTTCGGCGCGCTGACTTTCTACTTCAACAATCCGGTCTTCATCAAAGTGAAGCCCACCATCGTGAACTGCATCTTCGGCACGGTGCTGCTCGGCGGCCTGCTGTTCAACCGGTCGCTCTTGTCGGTGCTGCTCGATTCGGCGCTGTCGCTCGATGAGGTCGGCTGGCGCAAGCTGACGTTCCGCTGGGGACTGTTCTTCTTCCTCCTGGCGGCCATCAACGAGGTCGTGTGGCGCACCCAGAGCGACGTCTTCTGGGCGGGCTTCAAGGTATTCGGCTCGATGCCGCTCACGGTGGTGTTCGCACTTTGCCAAGTGCCGCTCATCATCAAGCATGAGCTGAAAACCCCGGAAGCCGCCCCGGAGCATTTCTGACGCGGGGACGCGCGGACCGGCGGCCCTGCCGCCGGGCTCAGGCGGCCGCGCGCCGGATGGGTGCCGGCACCTTTCGTTCCGCGTGGGACGGACGCATCGTGAAGCGGGAAATCAGCCGGGTCAATTCCTCGGCCTCGCCCCGCAGGCTGTGGCTCGCGGCCGTCGATTCTTCCACCATGGCGGCATTGCGCTGCGTGGCCTGATCCATGTGGTTCACGGCCGTATTGACCTGCTCGAGTCCCGCCGCCTGTTCCTGCGCCGAAGCCGCGATGTCGGCGATGATGCCGCTGATCCTGGCCACCTGGCCGACGATGCGCTCGAGCGCCACCCCGGTCTCGCCCACCAGCGCGACCCCCTGCCCGACCTGGTCGCGCGAGGCCGAAACAAGGGTCTTGATGTCCTTGGCGGCTTCCGCCGAGCGCTGCGCCAGCGCCCGCACCTCGGAGGCCACGACCGCAAAGCCGCGACCCGCATCCCCGGCCCGCGCCGCCTCGACACCGGCATTGAGCGCCAGGAGGTTCGTCTGGAAGGCGATCTCGTCGATGATGCCGATGATGCGGGCGACCTGCTCCGATGAGCTTTCGATGGCACCCATGGCCGCCACGGCGCGCTTGAGAACGGTGCCCGAGCGTTCGGCGTCCGTTTTCGCGGTCGACACGGCCGCGTGTGCCTCGGAGGCTCCGGCCGAGGTCGCCTTCACGGTCGCGGTGATCTGATCGAGGGCCGCCGCGGTTTCCTCCAGGCTCGCCGCCTGCTGTTCGGTACGCCGGGCGAGGTCATCCGCCGCGACCGCGATCTCGTCCGTGCTGGCATGGATCGTCGTGGCGGCCTCGGTGACGGTCCGGACCGCGTCGTGCAACATCCCGGCCGCGCCGTTGTAATCCACCCGCAATTGGTCGTATCCGGCCGGCAGTGCCGTGTTCAGCCGGAAGCCGAGATTGCCGGCCGCCAGCGCGCTCAAGCCGCCGGCCAGCGATTCGACCGCGATGGATTGTTGCTCCGCCGCCACGGCGCGTTCGGCCTCGGCCTGCTGCCGCTCCTTGTCGGCGCGCTGCCGGACTTCGGCCGCCTGATCTCCGAGGCGCTTCTTTTCCACGAAGGCGGCTCGGAAGGTTTCCATGGCGGCCGCCATGTCGCCGAGCTCGTCGGAACGCCCGAGCGACGGGGCTTCCTGGTCGAAGCGCCCCGCCCCCATGCTGGCCATGTGCCGCGTCATGGCGCCGAGAGGACCGATGATGCGACGACCGATCAGGCCGAGGCCTACCACGATCACGCAAGCCCCTCCGATGCTGCCGAGGCCGAGCCACCAGCTGTAGCGCGCCACCAGCGCCTTGGCTTCCGCCTCGCTGGCGGCGTTGCCGGCCTCGACCTCCGCCACGAGGCTGTCGATGGTGCGGCGGTGCGACTCGTAGCGGCGCGTCAGCTCCTCCATGGCCCCCGCCATGGCGGGGGCGTTGCGCCGCTGGATCGCCGGCAGCAGGTCGCGGTCGAGCGTCAGCCAGAAGGCCTGCACGTCTGCGTCGGAGGTCTGCGTCAGCTTCACCTTCAGCGCCTCGGGGAGGGGCGAGGTCGACCAAAAGTCGTGCCGGTCGGCATAAGCCTGCTTCAAGCTGGCCAGCCGCCCCGCATGGGCCTCGACGCCGGCCGGGTCCCGCACGGCCAGATTGGCCTCGAGGTAGGGCTCGATGATGTATTCGGGTGGGGGCAGGATGTCGCCGATCAGATCCTTGCCGAGCGCGATCGACCGATAAACCGGGCCGTTGACCTCGAGCCTCAACAGCGCCGTCCAGCTCAAGCCGATCAGGGCCGCGAAGCACAGGCAGGTCACGACGCCGAACATCAGCATCGTCCTCGATATGGTGAGTTTCATGCGGTCTCTCGCGGCAGCCTGGGGAACGCACATTTCGGCGCCGGCTGCTCAATATACGGGCACTGGCGCCGGGTGTTCCGAGCCCGTTCCGGATGCGGTAAACGCACCGGAAACAGCGATGCGGCATCCGTCCTCATGCCGGTTGAGGCCGCCAGCGCGCCGCCGCATGGCGCGACACCGGCGTTCCGGCCGTCCGGCCCGGGGGGTTCCAGCGTCCCCACCCTCGACGCCACCACGGCTTCGGTCTAACCCGGATCCATCATCGACCGCAGAGTCGAGCCCCGATGCACCGAGGGAGGACAAGCATGGCCGACACGACCGCCGCAGAAGCGCGGCGCCCGCCTCCCTCCATCGGCCGCCTGCGCTGGACGATCGTGCTTTGGTTGATGGTCGGCGGCATCATCAACTACCTCGACCGGGCGGTTCTCTCCATCGCGGCCCCGTCGATGATCGCCGACCTCGGCCTTACCCGCACCGACATCGGCCTGATGGGGACGGTGTTCGCCTGGACCTATGCGGTCATGCAGCTGCCGTCCGGCTGGCTGATCGACCGGCTCGGCGCCAAGCGCATGTTCACCGGCGCCATGACGCTGTGGAGCGCCGCCACCGTGATGACGGGCGCCGTCACGTCCTTTCCGGCCCTGCTGAGCAGCCGTGTCGTGCTCGGCATCGGCGAGGCGCCCTGTTTCCCGGTTTTCGCCAAGCTCACCTCGGTGTGGTTCCCGCGTGCCGAGCGCAGCCTCGCGGCCGGCTTCTGGGATTCGTCCAGCAAGTTCGGCCCTGCCATCGCGCCGATCGTGCTCGTCGGGCTGCTGGCGGCCTTCGGCTGGCGGCCGTTGTTCTTCATCGCGGGTGGGCTCGGCCTCGCTTATGCGCTGTGCTTCGCGCTGTTCTACCGCGACCCGGCGCAGGAGCCACGACTGAGCGAGGGCGAGCGCGCCCATATCGCGGCCGGTGGCGGCCTCGCTGAACAAAAGTCGGCGGTGCCGCTCGCCACCTGGGCGGCCTTGTTCCGTACCCGCGCCGTTTGGGCGATGATCGGCGGCTATTTCTGCACCATCTGGATCTGGAACATCTTTCTCGTGTTCCTGCCGCTGTTCCTCGTCGACCGCTTCCACCTGTCGCTGGCGCAGCTCGGCCTCTACGCCTCGATCCCCTGGCTCGGTGGCGCTTTGGGCGAAATCCTCTCGGGTTGGGTCGGCAAGCAGATGGTCGACTGGGGCGTGGCGTCGCCGATCGACACCAAGCGCCGCACCATCATGGTGTCGTCGCTGTTGACGGCCGTGCTGGTGGCGCTGCTGCCCGGCGCCGGCAGCATCGGGGCCGCCATCGCCCTGATGACGGCAGCCTTGTTCCTCATTTCGGCCATCACGGGCTCGGCCTGGGCGCTGTCGGCCGATGTGGCGCCCACCGGCATGACGGCCTCGGTCGGCGCCATCCAGAATTTTGGCGGCTATTTCGGCGGCGCCTTGTCGCCCGCACTTTGCGGCTTCATCGTCGACCGCACCGGCTCCTATGCGCTCGCCTTCTGGAGCGGCGGCATCATCGCGGCCGGGGCGGCGTTGTTCTACATGCTCGGCGTGCGGCGGCCGATCGTGCTGCCGGGGATGGCCGGCGGCCCGGCTCAGTCGGCCGCTGCCGTCGGGCAGTCGCCATCCTCGGCCTTGCAGGACAGGTAGCGTTTCAGCGCCGCCGTGCGGTCCTGCGTCAGCTGGGTCTTGCAGCCGAGCGCCACCATCGGATGCATGGACCCGCCTTCCGAGTCGGAGGCTCGGAAAGCGCATTCGGCGTCGCGGAACGCCAGCCAGTCGCGCTGCGCCGTGGTCAGCAGCCCTTTCGCGTCACTTGCGGCCGCGTTGGCCAGCCGGCCGACGACCTGTCCATAAACGGCGTTCAAGGCGGCATCCGCGACCTTGAAGTCCTTGTCGGAACATTGGTTGAGGCTCGTTTGATCGGATGCCGTCTTGCAATCGAGCGCCCGGGCCGCCACCCCCGACAGGACCAACAAGATCACGGCGAACACCAAGCGCAGCATCGGCACCTCCATCGAGAATAGGCCCTGAACACGCGACGGCATCGGGCCCGGTTGCGACTATCGTCCCCGCCGCTCTGCGAAGAAATCTCGCAGCAGCGCCGCCGCCTCGCTGTCCCGCAGGCCGCCATAGACCTCCGGCGCATGATGGCAGGTGGGCTGACCGAAGAAGCGCGGCCCGTGCTCGACGGCGCCGCCCTTCGGGTCGGCGGCCGCGAAATAAAGGCGGCGGATGCGCGCGAAGGAGATCGCGCCGGCGCACATCGCGCAGGGCTCGAGCGTCACGTAAAGGTCGCAGCCGCCGAGACGCTGCGAGCCGAGCGCCGCCCCCGCGGCCCGGATGGCCAGCACCTCCGCATGGGCGGTCGGATCATGCAACTCGAGCGTCCGGTTACCGGCCACGGCCAGCACGGCGCCCTGCCGCACCACGACGGCGCCCACCGGCACCTCGCCCCGGGCGGCGGCGGCGCGGGCCGCCGCGAAGGCCAAGCCCATGGCATCGATCCGATCCGGCCTCAACGCCCCTCCCCCCTCGGGCCATGTTCTGTTATGAGCCTGTCTCTTATACACATCTCCG
>NZ_JARPVX010000084.1:0-15231 GCF_033947565.1 Lichenihabitans sp. Uapishka_5 | reverse complement strand
CCCCCGTTTATGTCGGCAGCCACGCGGCCCGTTTCGAGCTCGCCTGACGCGTCACCGGATCGCCTGCATGAACGCCCCCGCCCGCCCGCAAGCCCGCGCCAACGTCCTGGCCATTGACGCCTACGTGCCGGGCCGGCATGCGGCGACGGGCGGCACCAAGACCTACAAACTCTCGGCCAACGAAACGCCGCTCGGGCCCTCCGCGAAGGCCATCGCGGCCTTCCAGGCCGCCGCCGCCACGCTGGAGCTTTATCCCGAAGGCTCGGCCCGCCGCCTGCGCGAAGCCATCGCCAGCCGCTACGGGCTCGACCCGGCCCGCATCATCTGCGGCTGCGGCTCCGACGACCTGCTGAACCTTCTGGCGCTCGCCTATACCGGGCCAGACCGCGAGGCGATCATCACCGAGCACGGCTTCGCGGTCTATAAGATCGCCGTGCAGGCGATGGGCGGCACCCCCGTGATCGTGCCCGAACGCGACCTGACGGCCAATGTCGATGCCATCCTGGCTGCCGTGACGCCGCGCACGAGCGTCGTCTTCCTGGCCAACCCCAACAACCCCACCGGCACCTATCTGCCGCATGCCGAGGTGAAGCGGCTGCAGGCCGGCCTGCCGGCCGACGTGCTGCTGGTGCTCGACGCCGCTTATGCGGAATACGTGCGGACCAACGATTATTCGTCCGGGCTCGAACTCGTGTCGGAAAGCGACAACGTGGTGATGACCCGCACCTTCTCGAAGATCCACGGGCTCGGGGCGCTGCGCCTCGGTTGGCTTTACGGGCCGGCGCACGTGTGCGACGCGCTGAACCGCATTCGCGGGCCTTTCAACACCAATGGGCCTGCCATCGAGGCCGGCATCGCGGCTGTGGGCGACGCTGCCCACATGGAGCGTTCCATCGCCCATAACACGCAATGGCTCGGCTGGCTGGCGGACGAACTCGGCCGGCTGGGCCTCGCGGTCACGCCGAGCGTCGGCAACTTTCTGCTGGTCACCTTCCCCCGCGAGCCCGGCCGCACCGCCGCCGAGGCCGACGCCTTTCTGCTCGACCACGGCCTGGTGCTGCGCGGCGTCGCGGGCTACGGCCTGCCCGACGCGCTGCGCCTAACGGTCGGCACCGAAGAAGCGAACCGCCTGGTGGTGGCGACGCTGACGACCTTCATGGGCCGGCCGCCCCGTGGCTGAGCCGGTCTTCCCGCGCCTGACGGTTGTCGGCTTCGGCCTCATCGGCGGATCGGTGGCGCGGGCCGCCAAGGCCTATGGGCTCGCGGGCCACGTCACCGCCGCCGACAACAGCCCCGCCGTGCGGACCCGGGTGCGCGAGCTTGATGTCGTCGACGCCGTGGCCGACAGTCTCGCCGAAGCGGTGGCCGAGGCCGATGCCGTCGTGCTGAGCGTACCGGTCGGCGAAAGCGGCCCGGTGGTGCAGGCCATGGCGCCGTTTCTGAAGCCCGGCGTCGTGGTGTCGGACGTCGGCTCGGTCAAGGCCGCCGTGATTGCCGCCGTAACGCCCCACCTGCCGGACCACGCGAGCTTCGTGCCGGCCCATCCGGTGGCCGGCACCGAATTCTCGGGGCCGGACGCCGGCTTCGCGGAACTGTTCGCCGACCGTTGGTGCATCCTCACCCCTTACGAGCGCTCGACCGAGGCCGGCGTGGCCGCCATGGGGCGCCTTTGGCAAGGCTTTGGTGCCCGGGTGGAGACCATGGCGCCCCGCCATCACGATTTGGTGCTGGCCATCACCAGCCACGTGCCGCACCTCATCGCCTACAACATCGTCGGCACGGCGGCGCACCTCGAGGAAGTTACTCAATCCGAGGTGATGAAGTTCTCGGCCGGCGGCTTCCGCGACTTCACCCGCATCGCGGCCTCGGACCCGACCATGTGGCGCGACATCTTCCTCAACAACAAGGACGCGGTGCTGGAAATGCTCGGCCGCTTCAGCGAGGACCTGTCGTCCCTGCAGCGGATGGTGCGCTTCGGCGACGGTGACGGCCTGTTCGAACTCTTCACCCGCACCCGCGCCATCCGCACCGGCATCATCGCGGAAGGGCAGGAAACCGCCGCACCGGATTTCGGCCGCCGCAAAGGGTAAATACGCCTCATTCCGGGCGGAGCGCAGCGCAGACCCGGAACCGGGGAGCCTCGGCGAGGCAGGTCGAAGCACACCGGTTCCGGGTTCGGCTACGCCGCACCGGAATGAGGATGGGCAGAGCCAAGCTTTCGCCCAGCCCTCCCGATCGCCCTCATTCCGGGCGAAGCACAGCGTAGACCCGAAACCGGGGAGCCTCGGCGAGGCAGGTCGAAGCACACCGGTTCCGGGTTCGGCTCCGCCGCCCCGGAATGAGGGTGGGCAGAGCCAAGCTTTCGCCCCGCCCTCCCGATCGCCCTCATTCCGGGCGAAGCACAGCGTAGACCCGGAACCGGGGAGCCTTGGCGAGGCAGGCTGGAGCACACCGGTTCCGGGTTCGGCTCCGCCGCCCCGGAATGAGGGTGGGGATGGGTGTCGAGGCGCCTTGCAGGGCGTTGCGACAAGGCTGATGCTGCGAGCTTCATCACCCCGGAAGTTTCACGTGCCGTGCCACGTCTACATGCTGTCGAGCAGACCTTATGGGACGCTCTACCTTGGCGTGACGCACGCGATCGGCAGGCGCATCGTCGAGCATAGGGCTGCGATGACCCCCAGCTTCACGGCCACCTACGGTGTTTACCGTCTCGTCTGGATGGAGGATTACGCGTTGATGGTGGATGCCATCGCGCGTGAGAAGGCGCTGAAGAAATGGCGTCGCGCCTGGAAGATCGCCCTGATCGAGGCAGCCAATCCGCAATGGGAAGACTTATTCCCTACCCTGAACAACTGACACCTCATTCCGGGCGGAGCGCAGCGTAGACCCGGAACCGGGGAGCCTCGGCGAGGCAGGCTGAAGCACACCGGTTCCGGGTTCGGCTGCGCCACCCCGGAATGAGGGTGGGGTAGAGGCAAGGTTTTTCCCAGCCCTCCCGATCGCCCTCATTCCGGGCGGCGCGCAGCGCAGACCCGGAACCGGGGAGCCTCGGTGAGGCAGGCCGAAACACACCGGTTCCGGGTTCGGCTGCGCCGCCTCGGAATGAGGGTGGGGCAGAGACGAGGTTTTTCCCAGCCCTCCCAATCGCCCTCATTCCGGGCGAAGCGCAGCGCAGACCCGGAACTGGGGAGCCTCGGCAAGGCAGGTCGAAGCACACCGGTTCCGGGTTCGGCTGCGCCGCCCCGGAATGAGGGTGGGGTTGAGGCAAAGCTTTCGCCTAAGCCCTCCCGATCGCCCTCGTTCCGGGCGGAGCGCAGCGCAGACCCGGAACCGGGGAGCCTCGGTGAGGCAGGCCGAAGCACACCGGTTCCGGGTTCGGCTGCGCCGCCCCGGAATGAGGGTGTCGCGCGGGTCCGCCCTTACGCCATCTCGACCACCAGCCCGTCGGCCAGCGTCACGCGGCGGTCCATGCGGCCTGCGAGGTCCATGTTGTGGGTGGCGATCAGGGCCGCGAGGCCGGTTGCCTTCACCAGGGTCGACAGGGTTCCGAAGACGTGGTCGGCGGTCTTCGGGTCGAGGTTGCCGGTGGGCTCGTCGGCCAGCAGCAGACCCGGCGCGTTGGCGACCGCGCGCGCGATGGCGACGCGCTGCTGCTCGCCGCCCGACAGTTCCGCCGGCCGGTGGGTGGTGCGCTGGCCGAGGCCGAGATAGGCCAGAAGCTCGGTCGCCCGCTTGGCCGCCTCGGGCCGCGACAGGCCGTTAATCATCTGTGGCATCATGACGTTCTCGAGCGCCGAGAACTCGGCCAACAGATGATGGGCCTGGTAGACGAAGCCGATGCGGGAGCGGCGCATCGCCGTGCGGGCCGCGTCGTTCAGGGTGGCGGTCGGCTCATCACCCACCATCACCTCGCCGGCGTCGGGCCGCTCGAGCAGGCCCGCAAGATGCAGCAAGGTCGACTTGCCCGAGCCCGAAGGGGCCACCAGGGCTACCGACTGGCCGGGCCACAACGTCAGGCTGGCGCCGCGCAGGATGTCGAGCGTCGCGGCGCCCTGGACGTAGCGGCGCTCGACACGGTCGAGCAGGAGCGCGGAATCAGCCATCACTCGTACCGGAGCGCTTCGACGGGATCGAGGGTCGCGGCCCGCCAGGCCGGGTAGATGGTGGCGAGCAGCGACAACACGAGGGTGAGCACCACCACCGAGACCACGTCGCCGGCCTGCACCACCGACGGCAGCCGCGACAGGAAGTACAGCTCGGAGGGGAACAGGTTGGCGCCGAGCAGCCAGTTGAGGCCGGAGCGGATGTGCTCGATATTGTGCGCCACCAGCAGACCGAGGATCAGCCCGACGCCTGTCCCGGCCACGCCGATCGAGGCACCCGTCATCAGGAAGATGCGCAGGATGGCGCCGCGCGTCGCCCCCATGGTGCGCAGGATGGCGATGTCGGGCCCCTTGTCCTTCACCAGCATGATGAGGCCCGACACGATGTTGAGGGCCGCCACCAGCACGATCAGCGCCAGGATCAGGAACATCACGTTGCGCTCGACCTGCAGGGCGTCGAAGAAGGTCTTGTTGCGCTGCCGCCAGTCGGTGAGAATCACGGGGCGGCCGACCGCCTCCTCGATCTCCTTGCGGACCTGGTCGATGCGGTCGGGGTGGTCGACGAAAATCTCCACCACCGAGACCTCGTTCAGCTTGTCGAAATAAGCCTGCGCCTCGGTGAGCGGCATATACACGAAGGACGAATCGAACTCCGACATGCCGATGTTGAACACCGCCGCCACCGGATAGCCCTTGATCCGCGGCGCCACGCCGAACGGCGTCTGGGCGCCCTTGGCGGTCAACACCGACATCGCGTCGCCGACCCGCAGCGACAGGCTTTCGGCGAGCCGCTGGCCGATCGCCAGCCCGCCACCGGTGTCGAAGCCGTCGAGCGAGCCGAGCGTGATGTGGCCCGCGATGCCGGGTAGCTGCTTGAGGTCCGCCTCGCGGATGCCGCGAATGAGCGCGCCGGCCTGGTTATATTGCGACGACACGCCCGCCGCGCCCTCGATCATCGGGATCACCAGCTTGACGCCCGACACCTTGCGGATGCGGTCGTCGATGGCGTCGAAGTCGGTCAAGGGCGTGTCGGTCGCCTGCAGGAAGATGTGGCCGTTGATGCCGACGATCTTGTCGAGCAGCTCGGCCCGAAAGCCGTTCATCACCGACATCACCACGATCAGCGTCGCGACGCCCAGCATGATGCCCAGAAACGAGAAGGCCGCGATCACGGAGATAAAGCTCCGTTCGCGCCGGGCCCGCAGGTAGCGCAGGGCCACCATCCACTCGAACGGGGCAGCAAGGCGGAACCGCGGGGCGCGCCCGAGGCGACCCGCAACAGGGGCATGGCTCAACGGCGCGGGTCCTGTCCGGTCAGCTTGGCGAGGCAGTCGTCGACGCTCATCAGTTCGCGGGCGCCCGACCGACGGTTCTTCAACTCGACCTTGCCGTCGGCGATGCTTTTGGGGCCGACGATCACCTGATCGGGCAGCCCGATCAGGTCCATGGTGGCGAATTTGGCACCAGGCCGCTCGTCGCGGTCGTCGTACAGCACATCGAGGCCGGCGGCCTGGAGCGCCTGGTAGATCCTGGCGCAGGCCGCATCGGTGGCGCCATCGCCGACTTTCAGGTTCGCGAGCCCCACCCGGAACGGCGCCACGGCGTCGGGCCAGATGATGCCGGCCTCGTCATGGCCCGCCTCGATCAGCGCCGCCACGACGCGGCTCGGCCCGATGCCGTAGGACCCCATGTGGACCGGAACCTCGCGACCGTCCGGCCCCGCCACCACGGCCTTCATGGCAGCCGAATATTTGGTGCCGAAATAAAAGATGTGGCCGATCTCGATGCCGCGTGCCGACATGCCGGCCCCCTCCGGCAGGGCCGCGAAGGCCGCCGCGTCGTGCTTTTCTTCCGTGGCCGCATAAAGCGAGGTCCACGTGTCGACGATCGACTGCAGGCCGGCCTTGTCGTCGAAATCGACATCGGCCGCCGGCGGCGTGAAGTCGAGGTAGTCCTTGTGGCAGAACACTTCGGACTCGCCCGTCTGGGCGAGGATCAGGAACTCATGGCTGAGGTCGCCGCCGATCGGCCCCGTGTCGGCCACCATCGGGATGGCCTTGACGCCGAGCCGCGCAAAGGTGCGCAGGTAGGCCACGAACATCTTGTTGTAGGAATGCTTGGCGCCCGCATAGTCGAGGTCGAACGAATAAGCGTCCTTCATCAGGAACTCGCGCGACCGCATCACGCCGAAGCGCGGCCGCACCTCGTCGCGGAACTTCCACTGGATGTGGTACAGGTTGAGCGGCAGGTCCTTGTAGGACCGCACGTGCGACCGGAAGATGTCGGTCACCATCTCCTCGTTGGTCGGGCCGTAAAGCATGTCGCGCTCGTGCCGGTCCTTGATGCGCAGCATCTCCTTGCCGTAGTCGTCGTAGCGGCCGGACTCACGCCACAGGTCGGCCGACTGCACGGTCGGCATCATGATCTCGAGCGCGCCAGAGCGGTCCTGCTCCTCGCGGATGATCGCATTGACCTTGTTGAGCACCCGCAGGCCGAGCGGCAGCCAGGCATAGATGCCGGCTGCCTCCTGCTTCAGCATCCCGGCCCGCAGCATCAACCGATGCGAGACGATCTCGGCTTCCTTCGGGTTCTCGCGGAGGATCGGCAGGAAGTATCGGCTGGAACGCATCAACGGGCTCGGATCATCGGGGGTGGGCGCCGCCGCGGCACGCCCGGAGGGGCAAGCGCCCGGAGACCATAAAACCACGCCGGACGCAACGATCCGTTAATGCCGTTGCGGCCGGCACGCCTAAGATTAACCCACCGCGAGGGCAAAAAACGGCAGAAAACCGGCATGCAGGCGTTGCAATGTGCAGCGTTCCTCTTACACTTGCCCCGTGCTGATGCTTCGCCGTGACGAAGCGCCGCCGCCGTCCAAGTCTTGGGAGGGACTTAACGGCACCACTCCAGGTCGGATCGCGACCAACCGCCACCGGGGTTCCGATGGCCGAGAGAAGTGGGCAGAACAATCTGGCAAGGTCTGGCTGGGACGTCAGGCCTTGCTTTTTCCTATCGACGAACTGGCTGCCACTTAAGGGTCTGGCAGTCGAGGCCCATGGCCGGCACGGCTTTGGCAGCGCGGCTCAGGCAATCGCGGATGTGATGGCGTTGCGCTTGCCGAACCTCCGATCCCGTTAGAACAAGTGTCGGCGTTCCTCGACACCATTGGAGCATCGACGCAACGAGGCCCCGGCCGGTGATCCTGCCGGGGCCTCGTTGCGATCAAACCCGTGGGTCGTGGATCAGGACGCCTTCTTGCTCTTGGCCGGCGCCTTCTTGCCGTCGTCCTGCTTGGCGAGCTTCGCTTCCGCCTCGCTGTTTTCCTGCTTTTCTTCGTCCTCGTCGTCCTCGTCGATCTCACCCTCGCCAGCCTGGACGTTGGCGATCGACTCGGCGACTTGCGACAGCTTCTCGTCCGCCGCCTTTTCCTCGCTCAGGGTCGCGTCGAACAGCGTCACGGCTTCATCGAGCCCGAGCTGGCCGGCCCAGCTCTTCAGCGTGCCGTAACGGGCGATCTCGTAATGCTCCACCGCCTGGGCGCAGCCGATCAGAACGGCATCGGCCGCGTCGGTGCCGCCGAACTCCTCGAGGTCTTCCTGCATCTCGGTGACGATGCCCTGCATGGCTTCGCAGGTCTTGGCCCGGGCAGGCTTGCCGAGGATCTCGAACACCTGCTCGAGCCGCTCCACCTGGCCGGCGCTTTCATCGCGATGCGCCTCGAAGGCCTGCTTCAGCTCGGGGGCCTTGGCGGCCTTGGCCGACTTGGTCAGCGCCCGCACGGACTGCTTTTCGGCGTAATACACATCCTTCAGCGTCTCGTAGAACGCATCCGACAACGTTTTGGTCTTGGCCATGACACTCTCCCCAACCGTTTGCGATCCGAACCCGGCGCCACGTGGGCCGCCCGGTCGCCGAGTCACAAACCCATGAGGCGGCCCGTCGTTCAGCCGCCTGGGCCATGATTCCGACTCACAAAGGTTAGCCCGGTTCGGCTCTCGATTATCCTGCCTGGGCTTGTTCTCGTTTGGGCGTGGCTCGGCTATGCGTTCCCCATGGCGAATCCCCTGGTCCAGAAGCTGCAACACCGCGACACGCTGTCGGCCGAGGAACAGGCCGCCCTCGAGGCCCTGTCGCTCGACACCCGGTCGTTCCGGGTCGGCGAGACGATGGTGCGGCAGGACGAGGTGCAGGATCGCAGCACGCTGCTGCTCGAAGGCTTCGCGGCCCGCGTCCGCTCGACGCGCTCCGGCAAGCGGCAGATCGTGGCGGTGCACCTGACCGGCGACTTCGTCGACCTGCACAGCTTCGTGCTGAAGCGCATCGACCATTCGATCGAAGCCCTGACGCCCTGCCGCATCGCCTCGGTGCCGCATACCGCGTTGACCGCGATCACGGAGCGCTTCCCCCACCTGACCCGCCTGCTGTGGCTGTCGACCGTCATCGACGGCGCGGTGCATCGGGCCTGGCTCGCCGCCATGGGGTCGCGGTCGGCCGCCGGCCACCTGGCCCATTTCATCTGCGAGATGTTTCTGCGGCTGCAGGCCGTGGCGCAGACCGAGGGACAGACCATGCGGCTGCCCTTCACCCAGACCGAGATCGGCGAGATCCTGGGTCTTTCGAGCGTCCATGTGAACCGCACGCTGCAGAACCTCCGGGCCGAAAGCCTGCTGCGCTGGCAGGACGGGGTCATTACCATCCTCGATTGGGCCGGCCTGCAACGCGCCGCCGAATTCGACCCGGTCTACCTTTCGCTGCAGAAGGAGCCGCGGTGACGGCCGCGGTGCGGGACCCGCGGGACGTTCTGCGCACCACCTTCGGGCACGACGGCTTTCGGGGCCGGCAGGCCGAGGTGGTGGCCCAGGTGGTGGGCGGCGGCGATGCCGTGGTGTTGTTCCCCACCGGGGCCGGCAAGTCGGTGTGCTACCAGGTGCCGGCCCTGTGCCGCCCGGGCACGGCCGTGGTGGTGTCGCCGCTGATCGCCCTGATGCGCGACCAGGTCGAGGCGCTGCGCCAGGCCGGCGTCAATGCCGGGGCGCTGAACTCGCTGACGCCCTCCGAGGACGCGGCCCGCATCCGGCGCGACTTCCGCTCGGGCGCGCTGAAGCTGCTTTACGTGGCGCCCGAGCGCTTGTTCGTGGACGGGTTCATCGATTGGCTCGGCCAGGGCACGATCGCGCTCTTCGCCATCGACGAGGCCCATTGCGTGTCGGCCTGGGGTCATGACTTCCGGCCCGAATACCTGCAGCTCGCGACCCTGCGGGAGCGCTTCCCCGGCGTGCCCCGCATGGCCCTGACCGCCACCGCGGACCCGCAAACCCGCGACGACCTGCGGGCGCGCCTGGAGCTCGACGACGCCCCCGTCTTTGCGACGAGCTTCGACCGGCCCAACATCCGCTATGCCATCGTGGAGAAGGACCAGCCGCGCCGGCAGCTGCTGGCCTTCCTGAAGCCGCACGCCAAGGCGAGCGGCATCGTGTATTGCCTCAGCCGCCGGAAGGTCGAGGAGGTGGCGGGCTTCCTCTCGGACAACGGCATCCGGGCCCTGCCCTACCATGCCGGGCTCGACCGGGCGGTGCGCGACGCCAACCAGGACACCTTCCTGAAGGAAGACCGGCTGTGCCTCGTGGCCACGGTGGCGTTCGGCATGGGCATCGACAAGCCCGACGTGCGCTACGTGGCCCATCTCGACCTGCCCGGTTCGATCGAGAGTTATTACCAGGAAACCGGCCGCGCCGGCCGCGACGGCCAGCCCTCCGACGCCTGGATGAGCTACGGCATGAGCGACGTGGTGCAGCGCCGCCGCATGATCGACGAAGGCCAGTCGCCCGAGGAGGTGAAGCGCGTCGAGCGCAGCAAGCTCAGCGCGCTGCTCGGCGTGTGCGAGACCGCGGGCTGCCGCCGGCAGGCGCTGCTGGCGCATTTCGGCGAAAGCCACCCGGGCCGTTGCGGCAATTGCGACACCTGCTTGAACCCGGTCGAGACCATCGACGGCACCGTGATCGCCCAGAAGCTGATGTCGGCCATCTACCGCACCGGCCAGCGCTACGGCGCCGGCCACGTGATCGACGTGCTGCGGGGCAACAAGACCGACAAGGTGGTGCAGGCCGGGCACGACGCGCTGCCGACCTTCGGGGTCGGCCGCGACCGCGACCAGCGCGGCTGGCTGTCGGCCGTGCGGCAACTCGCCGTCACCGGGCTGGTGCAGGTCGACCACGCCTTCGGCACGCTGAAACTCGGCGAGGATGCCCGGGCGGTGTTGAAGGGCGAGCGCAAGCTGGAACTCCGGCGCGAGCGCGCCGGCAAGGTCGCCAATGCGGCCCGCTCGCCCGGCGAGTCCCTGGCCGGCGAGGCCGACCGTCTGTTCCAGGCGCTGCGCGCCGAGCGCGCCCGCCTGGCCAAGGACCAGGGCGTACCGCCCTATGTGGTGTTCCACGACACGACGCTCGTCGCCATGGCGACGCGCCGCCCCGGCACCCTAGCCGATCTCGGCCGCGTGCCGGGCATCGGCGCCGCCAAGCTCGACCGCTACGGCGCGGCGTTTTTGGCGGTGATCGCCGAGGATGGGGAGGATTGAGGGATAGAACACGTCTTCCGCAGCCAAGCGCGCCGAAGCGCTCTCGCGCCACCCGGCAATGACTTGGCGCTTGCACCGGAGTTCCGCACCACGCAAGCCGTTGAACGAGCATGGTCGTTTGGTGGCGCACCAATCGAGGCGATCGTGCAGAACGCCCGATCCGTCTGATCTTCGAGGATCGCCATTCAGACACCGGCACTTCCAAATTGCGCAGTCGTCCCGCTCAGGCGCAAGATGGGTTTTCCAGGCGTATCGGAAGCAGGACGGAGTCACGAAACCCCTGAAGCAGGTGGTTCCGCACGGTCTAGGAGGGTGAGGCACCACACCTGCTTACGCCTACAAGCAGCCATTTGGGCCTTCCGGGTCTGGTTGGCCGGCGCGTCTCCTAGCGACCCAAATGGACGCGTACCATCCGCAAGGGGCCGCCATAGTTTGCCCGACGACGACGGTGAAACGGGAAAGCTCGCTGGGACCTTCATCCAGCAAGATAGGCGGCAAGTTCCTCCGAGGTGGCTTTGGGAAAGGATTGCCGTAGCAAGTCAAGGAAGGCCGACACCCTGGCGTTGAGCAACCGACGCGATGGATAGAGCGCCCATAGCGCAATCTCTGATCCGGCCACATCGCCCCAGTTCACCAGCCGCCCGCCGGCGACATCGTGCATGACCAGCGATAACGGCAAGCGCGCCACCCCGGCTCCGGCGCGCACCGCATCACGGATCATCACCAGCGACGACAGGCGCAGCACGGCATCGACTGCGAGCGTCACCGGCCCATTCGGGCCCGCGAGCGTCCAGGATCGAGCGGGATCGGCACCGCGCACCACAGCTGGCGTGGCTCCACCAGAAGGGCGCGGCAGATCGGGGCCGGCGACCACGACCAAACGGTCGTACAAGAACGGGCGACCGACCAGCGCATCATCGGGCGCCGGGTTGACGCGGATCGCGAGATCGTAGCCCTCCTCGATCATATCCACGGCGCGGTCGTCGGTCGTCACCTCCAACCGCCCCTCCGGGTGGCGGCGCGCGAACTCGGCCGCGAGCCGCCCCATTGCGGTCTGCGAGAACAGCAGGGGCGCACTGATCCGCAGCCGCCCGCGGACCTGGCCGCCGCCGGACGCGACGGCGGCGGCCGTTTCCTCCAACTCGGTCAGCAAAGCGCCAGCCCGTTCGAACAGCGCGCGCCCTTCCTCGGTCAGCTTGAGGTCGCGCCGCCCCCGCTCGAACAACCGCAGACCTAGCGCCGCTTCTAGTTCGCCGACGCGCCGGGACAGTGTGGCCTTGGGCCGCCGGGCAGCGCGGGACGCGGCACCGAAGCCTCCATGTCGGGCGACGAGGGTGAAATCGGCAAGCGCAAGCAGATCCATGATGTTCCACCAGTGAGACGCCGCGTCCAAATTGCGCATCTATTTGCATCGATGTGGATCACGCATCTTCAGCTCGTCAGCAAGACCCAACCAAGGAGCTACAGCCATGACCATCCTCGTCACCGGTGCCACCGGCCGCGTCGGCCGCCACCTCGTCGATCAGCTCGCCACGCGCGGCGCCGCCGTGCGTGTGCTGACCCGCGACCCCGCCAAGGCCACATTCCCGGCGGGTGTCGAAGTGGTGAAGGGCGACCTGCTCGACCTTGACGCGTTGCGCGCTGCCTTTTCCGGCGTCCGCACGCTATTCCTGCTGAATGCGGTGACGGGCGACGAATTCACCCAGGCAATCATCGCCCTGAACGTAGCGCGTGAGGCCGGGGTCGAGCGTGTGGTGTACTTGTCGGTGTTCGAGGCCGACCGGGCCGTTAACGTGCCGCACTTCGCGGTGAAGTACGGCGCCGAGCGGATGCTCGAGGCGATGGGCTTCAGCGCGACGATCCTGCGCCCGACCTACTTCATCGACAACGAGGTCATGGTGAAGGAGGTAATTCTGAACCACGGCGTTTATCCGATGCCGATCGGCGGCAAAGGCATGGCCATGGTCGATAGCCGCGACATCGCGGAGGTCGCGGCGATCGAGCTGATCCGCCGCGATAGGGCGCCGGGCAAGCTGCCGATCGAGAGGATCAACGTGGTTGGTCCGGAAACGCTCACCGGCCAGCAAGTGGCCGCGATCTGGTCGGAGGTGCTCGGCCACTCGGTCGCCTACGGAGGCGACGATCCCAGCGGCTTCGAAGCCAGCATGGCGACATTCATGCCGAAGTGGACGGCCTACGAGATGCGGCTGATGGCCGAGCGTTACGTCACCGACGGCATGATCCCCGAAGCGGGCGACGCCGAGCGTCTGACCGCCATGCTAGGGCGCCCGCTGCATGGCTATCGCGAAACCGCGACCGCACTCGCCCGGGCCTGAACCTCACGCCTGACAGGAACAACCGCCAAGGAACACCGCCCTCGTAGCCGGCCCCGTCGGCCTGGTGCCGGGGCGGTCAGGTCATGGGCAAGGTCGCCGCGAGCATCCCGAGTGCTTGAAGCCTAAGACCCCGCTCCGACCCGGCGCGATCCTATGAGGCTGGGCGGTGCGGGCCTGCCCGCCCCACCCTGCCTTTCGATGCAGCCATGCCGCGTGTTCAAGCACGAAGGTCGTTATCCTCGCGCTTGAACACCTGAACGTTTGGAAGAAGCTGAACGTCACGGCCTTCCTTGCCACCGGGATCGCCGGTGGTGCTGCCGAGGCGATGGGAGAGCCCTACTTGAATGCGGCCGGCACCCACTATGCGGCCCTGCTCGGCCAGCCAATCATGATCTACGCGGCCAACCAAGCGATGCTGCCACGCGCTCGCCGGCAGACGCAGATGCGCGGGCTCACTGCGCCGCATCCGTGGAAGCCATGTTCTCGACGGGCCACGACGTGGCCAACCGGGAGGGCTTCCTTGCTGAGCCGGCCGACAAGCCAGCCCCGGTCAGGATCGCGCTTCGTGGACCCAGGAAGGACAGCGATAAACTCCGTAAAGGATGCCAAGCGGCAATCCTAGCTGAACATGGGTTGCCCAGGCAGCGCGACCGGTCAGTACTTGGCGCTCGGGCGGCGGCAGACGCGGCCATACCAAGCGTTCAGGCGCGGGCGGCCCTGGCCGAAGGCGAGGTCACATCGCTCCCGCGCGGTCTGGAAGGCCTTGAAGTCGGCGATCGACGGCTCGAGGCCGGCGAGGAATGCATTATCCCCGATCACCGTTCCCGCACGTTCAACAGCTCGCCGACATGGCGGAACAGTCGGTCGGCATCCTGTCGCGGCGGCGCCGGCTCTCAGGAAGGCTGCTGCGGCCGCCTCATCCTTTCAGCAAATCAGCGCGACACGCGCTCGTGGCCCACACCGCGGGCGATCATTTGCCCGAAGCCAGCATTTCAGACGACAGCAAAAGGCCTTCCTCTGCCTTAGCGCAGGCCGGAGCTAACTTACGCCCCCGCGCCGACCTCCGCCCCCTCGGGCGTCATCCAGGCCATGACGCCGCCGCCCGGCGCCCGCAGGATCGCCATGCGGCCGACGCCGGGGATGCTCCAGGGATCGCGCAGCACGGTGGCGCCGGCCTTGGCGGCCCCGGTCAGGCGCGCGTCGACGTCGTCGACCGACACATAGGTGAGCCAATGGTCCGACACGGCGTCGAATTCGAGCCCGTCGAGCCGGAACAAGCCGCCGACCCGCTGCCCGTCGCTGGTGATGATGCCATAGGTGCCGCCATCCGGCAGGCCGATATCCTCATAGGCCCAGCCGAGCGTCGCCGTGAAGAAGCTCTTGGCCGCCTCGGGGTCGTGGCTGTTGAGCTCGCTCCAGATCACACGTCCATGATGGGACATGGTTTTCTCCCCGGCCGACCGCGGCTGCGCCTTGATGATTCGAGACACCATGCGCGGCTGCGGCGGCTCCGTCTACCGGCTTAAGCGGCGCCGTACATGCGGTTGGCCGTGGGGCTGATCACGATCTCGTTCAGGCAGACGCTGGCGGGGCGCGTCGCCACGAACAGGATCAAGGCCCCGAGGTCGTCGGGCTGCAGCATGCGGGCGCGCTCGTCGGCGGGCGGCGGCACGGGGCGCTGGTCGAGGATCGGCGTCGCCACCTCGGCCGGCAGAATGGCGGTCGAGCGGATGTTGTTGTTGTATTCCTCCATGTTGAGGCTCTGGCTCATGGCCACCACGGCGTGTTTGGCGGCCGTATAGGCCGAGCCGCTCACCGGACTGACGTATTTGCCGGCCCAGGAGGCCGTGTGGATCAGCACGCCGTCGCGCTGCCGCCGCATCGGCCGCAAGGCCGCCAGGGCGCTGAAATAAGCGGCCGACAGGTTGCCGCGCAGCACGGTGTCGACGGCCGCCGGCGTCAGCGCGTCCCAGCGCCGCTCGCGGATGTTCAGCCCGGCATTATTGACCAGGATGTCGAGCCGCCCGAAGCGGGCGAGCGTCGCCGCTACGATGCGCTCGGCCGTGTCCGGATCGGTCAGGTCGCCGGGGGGGTGAACCCCCCGGGGGGGGGGGGGGGGGGGGGGGCCGCGGGGGGGGGGGGGCCCGGGGGGCCCCCCCCCCCCGCGCCGGTATTCCCGCGCTCGGCCGTCAAGGCGCTACAGGCGCTGCCACTGGTG
>NZ_JARPVX010000083.1:0-16652 GCF_033947565.1 Lichenihabitans sp. Uapishka_5 | reverse complement strand
CGACCCGCAGGTGTTGCAGGTGGTGGGCCGCGTGCGGGGCGCCGCCTATGCGGCCGGCGCCATCGTGGGGCAGGTGGCGCAAGCCGTCGAGCGCGCCGCCACGGCAGGCCGCGACGCCATCGAGGCCGCGGTGCTCGAGGCGGAGGTGGAATCCGCCCAGGCCGTCACGGTGGTGCCGGATCTCATCCTCGAGGCCACGACGATCTTGTTCGATGCGCTCGGCGCCTCGGCGGTGTTGCGGGACGCCGGGCTCGACCGCCATTGGCGCAACGCCCGCACCCTGACGTCCCACAACCCGCGCATCTACAAGGCGCGCATCGTCGGCGATTTCGCCGTCAACGGCCGGGAGCCGCCCTTGTCGTGGCGGGTCGGCCAAGCCTGACGGCCGATTGCCGCGGCAGAAGGGCGCCACGGCGTCTGGCGGCCGCCGCACCGGCCCCTAGCTGAAGGTGAACCCCTATGACGGACGGCAACATCATGGATTTCCCGCTCTCGCGCACCGGTCCCCTGCCGGGCCGCCCCTGGCGGTCGAGCCTCGGCGGCGTGGTGGATCGGCTGCGGCAGTCGCGCGAGGAAACCCATAACATCCGGCACGAGGGTCGGATCCGGCACCTGCCGTCCGCCAAGGCCGTGGCCCAGGTGGTCGAGAAGCTTGCCGCCGCGCTGTTCCCGACCCATTACGGCGACCCGACCCCCAACCCGGATGTGATCGACGATTACGTCGACTACACCCTGGCGGATGCCCTCGACGGGTTGACCGAGCAGGTGCTGCGCGACATCCGCAGCGCTTCGCGCGACGGGGAGCCCGAGATCGCCCACGCCGAGGCCAAGGCGGACGCGATCGTGACGAGCTTTGCGGAGACCTTGCCGACGATCCGGAACCTGATCGTCAGCGACCTGATGGCGGCCTTTGCGGGCGACCCGGCGGCCACCAGCTACCCGGAGATCATGCTGGGCTATCCGGGCATGACCGCCATCCTGCACTACCGATTGGCGCGGGCGCTTTATCGGCTCGATGCCACACTGGTGGCTCGGCTGATCTCCCAGGCCGCGCATGCAAAGACCGCGATCGACATCCATCCCGGCGCTGCCATCGGAGACAGCTTCTTCATCGACCACGGCACCGGCGTGGTGATCGGCGAAACGGCCATTATCGGCAATCGCGTGCGGCTCTACCAGGCCGTTACCCTGGGGGCGCGGAGTTTCGCCGTCGACGGGGATGGGCGGCTCGTCAAGGGGCAGCCGCGCCATCCGATCATCGAGGACGATGTGGTGATCTACGCGGGTGCCACGGTGCTGGGCCGCATCACGGTCGGCCATCACGCGGTGATCGGCGGCAACGTCTGGCTCACCGACGACGTGCCGCCGCACAGCAGCGTCACCCAGGCCCGCATGCGGACCTCCGGCGCCTGAGCGGCTACGCCTGTGATTTTCAGGCGACCAGCTATTCTGGACCGCCTCTAAACTTCTGTCCGGCGGTGCAACCTTCATGGCGGGGTCATGCGTTTTCACAGCATGACCTACCTTCGCTATAGTGCCGACGTCGAACAGCCCCGCCCGGACGAGCAGGAGGCGATCGACGGCATCATCAAGGGGATGACGCAGCAAAGCGAAACGGTGGAGAAGCGCGAGCGACATGCCGTGCGGGCCTCGCATGCCAAGAGCACCGGCCTCGTGATCGGCACGCTCGAGATCGCAAAGGATCTGCCGCCCGAGATGGCTCAGGGCCTTTTCGCGGCAGGCGGTCGCCATCCCGTGGCGATCCGCTTTGCCCAGGGGCCCGGGGAAACGCTCGGCGATCGCGTGTCGACTCACCGCGGCATGTCGATCAAGGTGTTCGGTGTCGCGGGCGAGAAGCTGGCGGGACATGCGGACGACACGCAGGATTTCGTCCTCGCCTCCGGCACCACCTTCCCGTCCGGAACCGCACAAGGATTCCTGCGGGACGGGACCGTGATCGGCAAGGCGACCGCATTGCCGGAAGGGGTGAAAAGTGCGGTGTCGGCCACGGCCCGCGGCTTCAACCGGCTGCTGCATGCCCTCGGGACGGAAAGCCCGATGGCGGACTTCTTCGGCCACCCGTTCAGCCACCCCTTGGCCGAACCCTATTTCAGCCAAGCCCCGATGCGCTTCGGAGATCACGTGGCGAAGCTTGCGGCTTTCCCGGCATCACCGGCCCAGGACGGGTTGCGGGACTGGCGCCTCGATCCACAAGCCGATGAGGACGGCTTCCGCCACGGATTGGTCGAGGTCGTGCGCATGCACGAAACACGGTTCGATCTCCGGGCGCAGCTTTGGACCGACGCAAAGACGCAGCCGATCGAGGACGCTTCGATCGAGTGGCCGGCAGCCGAAAGCCCTTATCGTACGGTCGGGACCATTACGATCCCGGCCCAGGATGCGTACAGCCCAGCACGACAAGCTTATTTCGACGAGCGGCTGACGTTTCGGCCGTCCCACTCACTCGACGCCCATCGGCCGCTCGGATCGGTGATGCGGGCGCGCCTGCAAGTCTACCGCGCGCTGTCGGCATTCAGGCATCGCGAGAACGGGGTTTCGGAGGTGCATCCGTCGGATGTGGCTGACATCCCGGCTTAGCGCGGAACGCCTGCGTCGAGCACCACATCGAGTTGTCGGGAGGTACCCCGGCAACCGCGCCCCTTTCAGACTATCGGCCGATGACTGGCAGCAGGTCAGGTCGCGGTGCGCTCACCCGTCCTGATTGACGGGTTTCTGAGGCTCGCGCGTTCCTTCGCCGTCCTGCTTGACTTCGTTCTGGATCTTTTGCCGACGCTGTTCCAGCTCGAAAGCGGGAGCGGTCAAGCGCTCGGACGAGAGGTCCGTAACATCGTTTGCGTCCTTGTCGGCTTGTTTCTCATCCGCCATGGCGCCATCCTCCTGCTGGGTGATCCTAAGAAGGCAACCGCGATCTGCCGCAATCGTTCAGGGCAATGTTCTCGACCGGAAATAATCCGTCCAAGGACCCAAGGTACGTTTGTGTCCGGCACGCGTCGAATTCCCACCGCGTCAAGCGATTACATGCGTGAACTGCGGGGAAAGCCGCGATCGCAAGCACAATCCGGATATCTTGACAAAGCAACAAGCATCCATCATGTTGATCTTATCGATCCTAGGCTGAACGTTCGGTTCTTGCACCCTGCGATGCACGGTGCGCTTGCTACGACCCTCCTTTGACATATCGACACAACAGCGGCCCGCCTTGCGGTGCGGCTGCCTTATGCCTTCGAGGAGTTCGGCATGACGACTGGTACCGTGAAATGGTTCAACGCCACCAAAGGCTTTGGTTTCATCCAGCCGGATGACAACAGCGCCGATGCGTTCGTGCACATCAGCGCGGTCGAGCGCGCCGGCCTGGGAACGCTGCAGGAAGGTCAGAAGGTCACCTATACGATGGTCAGTGATCGTCGCACGGGCAAGCAGTCTGCCGACCAGTTGCAAGCCATCGCGTGATCCTCGTTCACCGCCGACCACGGATGTACTGGCGGCGGTGAAGGGACCAGCCTCGATGGAATAAGAAAAGGCCGGGATCGTATCCCGGCCTTTTCTCTCATTGGTCTTTGTTGTTCTATTCTATGCTGTGACGCAGACCACAGATCGTTCCGCCGCAACCGCCAGGAGCCGAGATGTCGAAGAACCATCAGCGCAGCAACAAGGAAAAGAAGAAGCCCAAACAGGAGAAGCCCAAGGAGGCCGCTCCTGCTTTGCCTTTCGCCAAAGGCGGACAGGCCACCGGATCAGCCAAGGCCAAGTAGTCTCCGGCCAACAGACCCGGGCGACCGATCTCCTAGCGTCAGATCAATAAGCGTTCAGACGCTTGTTGATCTGAGCTGAAACCTCCTCGGCATTTTCTTCGATCTGAATCTCAAAGCCGCCGGACATCATCAAGCTGCTGCCGGCGTCGTTCTTCAGGCTGACGACGGCACAAACCTGACGGGGATTGATCCAGACGCGGGCGCCATCTCGCTTGTCGATGAAGGGGAGCATGGGTCTCGATCCCTCAGCAGGCCTTGCCGTCCTGATCGACCTCATAGGTCCACACCTTGAAGGACGACAAGGTGTGCGGCCCGAAGCTGATCAACATCGGAACATCGGCGGCATCACGGCCGCGGGCCACCACGATGCGCCCGATGCGCGGGATGTTGTTGCGCGGGTCGAACGTCATCCAGCGACCATCCAGGTACACCTCGATCCAGGCGCTGAAGTCCATCGGATCGACCACCGGCACGCCGATGTCGCCGAGGTGGCCGTTGATGTAGCGGGCCGGGATGTTCATGCAGCGGCAGAGTGCGATCGCCAGATGGGCGAAGTCGCGACACACGCCGACCTGTTCCTCGAAGGCCTGGAACGCCGTGCGGGTCGAGCGTGCTTGCTGGTAATCGAAGCGGATATGCTTGTTCACGAAATCGCAGATCGCCTGTACACGCGGCCAACCCGGCGTGACGGAACCAAAGCGGTTCCAGGCGATCTGGCTCAACAGGTCCGTTTCGCAATAGCGGCTGGCCAGCAGGAAGATCAGGCACTCGTTCGGAAGCTGGCCCACCGGTGTTTCCGGCGCGTCGGCAAACACCGGATCATGCAGCCCGCTGTCGCGGATGGTCGCGTCACCGCCAAGCGTCAGGGTGCCGGCCGGCACCATCATGCGGCGGCATAGATTGCCATACAGGTCATGATAGGTCGTGGTCGGGATGTGAGGGGACGTGGTGGCCACTTCGGGCGCCAACAGATCCTTCAGCCGGTCCGAATGGAGCGACATCATCGACACGAGCGGCGTCGGCTCGTAGCAGTCGATTGCAATGTCGTAGCCATAGCGGATCAGCATGAGCGGCCTCGTCGAAGCTACGAATATCGCATTGCAACACGCAATGGGTCAGCTTGTATGACGTGATTTTCCGAGTAACGCCAGTGTTCGCGCCGCGCTGCGGTGAAGATCAACGTGCTGCGGCGGATGTTGGAGCGTCATTGGATCTCGCGGGCGATGCTTCGGTCGGCTCGGGCTCCTCTTCGGCATCCGGATCGCGCCCTTGACTGCGGTCGAGCGTGCGCATGATCGGCGTCACCGTGAGGCCATGCATCAGCACGGATAGCAGGATCACCAGCCCGACGATCGCCCACAGGCGGTCGCCGTCCTGGACGGGCATGTGGTTCAGCCCGAAGGCCAGGTAGTAGATCGAGCCGACGCCCCGGATGCCGAAGAAAGCCAGGATGAGCTTCTCGCTCCAGGCAGCTCGGAGGCCGATCATCCCGAGGGCGCCGGTCAATGGCCGGACGATCAACAGGATGGCCAGCGCCACCGTGACGTCCCGCCAGCTCAGGGGCGCCAACAGGCCGCTCACCAGGGCGCCGCCGAACAGGATCAACACCACCATCATGGCCAGGCGTTCGATCTGCTCGGTCAGGTCGTGCATCTCGCGCTGGAAATCGTGGCTGCGGTGGGTATGTCGGAACGACAGCGCGGTCACGAAGACGGCCAGAAACCCGTAGCTGTGGATGAGCTCGGTCAAGCCGTAGGACACAAAGGTGGCGGCCAGCGCGATCAGGCCATCGCCGGTCTTGGCGAGGCGGCTTTCAACCGGGACATGGAAGGTCAGCCAGCCAAAGATCCAGCCAATGGCATAGCCGCCCAGCACCCCGGCGCCGATCTCCCAGAGCACATTGATGGTCACCCAATGCAGGGCCCAGGGCTTGCCGGCCGAGCCCAGCAGGCCCAGCGCCAGGGCAAGATGCACAAACGGGAAGGCCGCGCCGTCGTTCATGCCCGCCTCGGAGGTGAGGCCGAAGCGCACTTCGTCCTCCTCGCCGGTCTTGGGCGGGCCGACCTGCACGTCGGATGCCAGCACGGGGTCGGTCGGCGCCAAGGTGGCGCCGAGCAGCAGCGCCACCGGCCAGGGCAGGCCAAGCCCCCACACGGCCAGCAGCGTGATGGCCGCGATGCTGAGCGGCATCGTCAGGCCGATCAGCCGCCATGTCACGGCCCACCGCCGCCAGCCGAACACCCGGTCGATCTTCAAGCCCGCCCCCATCAGGGCGATGATGACGACGAACTCGCTGAGGCGTTCCGTCACCACGGGATAGGCCATCGGCAGGGGTTCAAAGGTGACCTGCGGCAGCGAGAACAGCGCGTATCCGATGACGAGGCAGACGATCGGCAGCGACAAGGGCAGGCGCTTCAAGGCAAGCGGTAGCCAAGCCACGAGGGCGATCAGCACTCCCGTGCCGGTCAGCACCAGGATGTAGGGGTCGGGAGCGGTCGAAAATGCAGCCATCGCGGGGCCAACCCGGCAGACGGCCGGAAAGGTTCAAAGCCGTGCTGTGCCGATCGGCTTTTCATCGCCGGCCCGACCGGAATGCCCGACCCGGATGACGATCGGGCCGTGCGCCGCAATCGACCAACCGGATCTCCGCTCTATGATGGACCAACAGGGAGACAAGCCATGAACAACACCCGGGTCGTCGTCATCATCGAGGATGAAGCGTTGCTGCGCCTCCAGGCTGCCGAATTGTTCGACCTCGCGGGCCTGCCGGCGCAGACCTTCGAGTCCGGAGAGGAAGCCATCGCCTTTGTGCGCGACAACGAGGCCGACGTGGCCTGTATCTTCACCGATTTAAAACTCGGCAGCGGGCCCGATGGCATGGCGGTGGTGCGCTACGTGTCCAGCACCCTGCCGCGGGTACCGATCGTGCTGACGTCGGGGCAACTGCCGGAGCGCCCCGACGATTTGCCGGAAACGGTGCGCTTTCTGGCCAAGCCGTGGCAGCCGTTCGACGTCATCAACGCGGTACGGGATGCCGAACTGGACAACGACTGAGCTTGTGTTCGCTGCTCACCAGGGCACCGTTTCGCCTTCATGGTCGAGGAACACGCAGCCGCGCTGCCCGAGCCGCGCGTCCAACACCGCCACCATGCCGCGGACGCTCGTCTCCACATCGAGCGTGGCGCGTTTGCCGCCCATGTCGGTGCGGACCCAGCCCGGATGCATCAGGACAAGGCCCCAACTGGCCTTTGGGTGCTGACCATAGAACGAGCGTGCCAGCGTGTTGAGCGCCGCCTTGCTGGCCCGGTAACTGCCCCAGCCGCCGCCGCGGTTGAGCGACACCGAGCCGAGCTTCGAGGTCATCAGGGCGAGCAGGCCGCCGTCGGCGATGCGGTTGTGGAAGCGCTCGGCGAAGCGGATCGGACTGACCGCGTTGGTCTGGTACACCGATGCCAGGATGGCGCGGTCGAGCTGTCCAGCCGGCGTGCCGGCCTGCGTCGCCACCCCGGCCACCACGAAGATGAGGTCGAACCGCGGCTGATCGGCCAAGGTTGCGTGGAGGGCCGCCACTGCCGCATCGTCGTCGATGTCGAGACCGCTTTCGACCCGCAGACCGCCATGCGAGGCGAGGTCGGGGCTCGGTCGGCGCACGGTGGCCGTCACCTCCCAGCCCTGAGACAGCAACTCGCGCGTCAGCCCAAGCCCCAGGCCGCGCGATGCGCCCACCACCAGCGCCCTGCGAACGCTTTGTCGGCCGGCAGGCTCGGTGTCGCTCATGCGGATGCGGCCATGGTGAGCCGGGCCAGCCGGCCTCGAAGGAAGGCGATCATGCGTGCGTGTCTCCGTTTAGGTCGGGAAACCATGAGATCCGATCCGGGTTGCGGCGCCGGTTGACGCAGGGCGATGAAGGCCGGCGGGCGTTGCAGTCGCCATTCAGCCCAGTGTCACCCAGGCTGGGGCATGGTCGCTGGCGCCGTCTTCTCCCCGCATCCAGCGGTCGACGCCTGCCCCTTTCAGCCGCGGCATCAGCCCGGGGCTGAGCAGCAGATGATCGAGCCTCAGGCCGGCATCGCGCGCCCAGCGATTGCGTCCATAGTCCCAGAAGGTGAACACCGACGGCTCGGGCGGGGATCGATGCAGCGCATCGGTCCAACCCTGGTCGAGCAGGCGCGCAAAGGCCTGTCGGGATTGGGGCTGTACCAGCGCATTCCTGTCGAAGGAGCGGGTCGGGTAGATGTCGTGCTCGGTCGGCACGACATTGTAGTCTCCCGCCAGCACCACCGGCACCCCATGGGCCAGCAACGTCGCCGCATGGCCGATCAGCCGCTCGAACCAGGCCAGCTTGTAGGTGAATTTCGGGCCGGGCTGCGGATTGCCGTTGGGACAATAAAGCGAGGCCACGATCGTGCCCTGCACGGCCGCCTCGATGTAGCGGGCTTGTCGATCGTCAGGGTCGCCCGGCAAACCGACGCGCGTGAGGATCGGCGCCGTCCCTCGCGCCAGGATCGCGACGCCGTTCCAGCTGCGTTCGCCGCACCACACCGCCCCGTAGCCGGCCGCCTCGAGCGCGGCTTCCGGGAAGGCCCGGGTTTCGGCCTTCAACTCCTGTAAGCAGACGACGTCCGGTTTCGCCCGGGCGAGCCAGGCCAGCAGGTTCGGCAGGCGCCGGTTGACGCTGTTGATATTGAAGGTGGCGATGCGCAAAGGCGGGGAGGGCGGCATGGGCCGCGTTCTGCGGGGCGCCTTGCGGGGAAGGCCGCGATCCGTCATGCGCCCCTGCCCACCTCTCGGGTCACCCCGGACGTTGCCTTATACAGCAACGTCAGGCCGGTTGACCGGTCAGGCCCGATGCGGGTGAAACCATCGTCACGGGGGAGGATGGTGCGATGGCCAAGGCGACGACGCGCAAGCTGAAAGTGTTCCAGGCCCGTTTCGGCTTTCACGACAGTGTCGTCGCGGCCACCAGCCAGGCTGCGGCCTTGCGGGCATGGGGGACGCATCAGAACCTCTTCGCCGATGGGCAAGCCAGTCTTGCCACCGACGGAGCCGCAATCGAGGCCGCGCTGGCGCAGCCCGACGTGCCGCTGCGTCGCGCCCTGGGGTCCGAGGGTGCCTTCGCGGTGCAGCCGAGCGAGCTTCCCACCGTGCCGGACCTGCCGAAGCTCGTGGTTCCGCGAAGCCAGCCCCAGCCAAAGCCGCAACCTCGGCCAGCGCCTGACCGAGGGGCGCTCGACGCCGCGGAACGCGCTCTTGCGACACTCGACGCCGATCGCAAGCGCGAGGAGGCCGAGCTGAAGGCGCGTCAGGCGGACCTCGATGCCGCGGTGCTGGCGACCCGCACCGCCTATGTCGAACGGCGCAAGGCCGCAAAAGCGGCGGTCACAACGGCCCGCGAGGCGTATCGAAACGCAGGGGGAGGGGATTGATCTAGCCCGCCTTGCGCGGCTTGGCCTTGGCGGCGGCAGGCTTGGTGGCCTTCGGCTTGGCCGGCGCCTTGGGCGCCGCTTTCGCCTTCGTGGCCCGCTTGGGGGCAGGCTCGGCCTTGCCGCCGAGGCTTGCCCGCAGGGCCGCCATCAGGTCGATCACGTTGCTGGCCTCGGGCTCCTCGACCTTGGCGGGCTTATGGCCCTTCTGCTTGTCCTCGATCAGAGCCTTCAGGGCATCCTCGTAGCGGTCGACGAACTGGCCGGGGTCGAACGGCCCTTCCCGCTGCTCGATGATCTTTTCGGCGATGGCGATCATCCCGGCATCGGGGGCCTCGTCGCTGATCGCGTCGAAGATCTCGTCGGGCCGGCGCACTTCGGCGTCGGTACGGATCGTATAGGCCAAGATGCCCTTGCCGCGCGGCTCCAGTGCCAGGATGCGCTCACGCGTGCCGATCACCACCCGGCCGATCGCCACCTGACCCGACGTCTCCATCGCCTTGCGGATCACCCCGAAGGCCTCCTGGGCGAGCTTGCCGTCGGGCGCCAAGAAATACGGGTTGTCCCAATACAGCCGGTCGATCTCGTCCTCGGCGACGAAGCGCTCGATGTCGATCGTCTTGGTGCTTTCGAGCTTCACCGCGTCGATCTCGGCGGGGGTGAGCAGGATGTATTCGCCCTTCGACACCTCGTAGCCCTTGACCAGTTCCGATCGTTCGACCGGCCCACTGTCGGGGTCGGTGGTGATCATCTTGATACGGTTGTTGGTCTTCGGGTTGATGAGATGGAAGTGGACATCACCGCCTGAATTGATGGCCGTGTACATGGCGACCGGACAGGTCACGAGCGACAGCTTGAGGTGACCCTGCCAGGTGGGACGATACGCCATCGCGGAACTCCGAGCGCCGACCCTCCGGCTGCGGCCATTCAACGGCCTCGCGACGGATTCGTTCGTCTAGGCTGAAGACTCGATCAAAGCCAGAAGGCCAAGGTGGCTGCAAGGGCGACGGCTGACATGAAGTTGGCAGCGAGCTTATCGTAACGGGTGGCGACACGCCGGAAATCTTTCAGCCGACAGAAGGCGTTCTCGATCAAATGCCGGTCGCGGTAGCGCTTTTTGTCGAGTGGGATCTTCTTTTTGCGTGTGATGCGACCCGGGATCACCGGGACGGCTCCAGCCAGACGCACAGTCTTACGTAGCGCATCGGCGTCATAGCCCTTGTCGGCGAGAACGTAGCAAGCTCCCTGCACATCGGCGAGGAGACCGGGGGGCGATGGTCACGTCGGACACGTTGCCCGGCGTCAGAATCAGCTTGAAGGGACGCCCGACGACGTCGGTGAGAGCATGGATTTTGGTCGTCTGGCCGCCGCGCGAGGGGCCGATAGCCTGCGCTTTGGCCCCCTTTTTTCCCCCGAACGCCGAGCGCTGAGCCTTGATGTAGGTGGAGTCGACCGCTGTGGATCGGGTCACCGTGCCTAAAGCTGCTAGCGCTTCCAGAAGCTTGAGCCAGAACTGCCGACGGGACCAGCGATTGAAGCGATTGTAGACCGTAGTGGACGGGCCATATGCCGCCGGGCAGTCCTGCCAGCGGCATCCGATCTTGAGCACGTGCAGGATGCCCGAGATTACGCGACGGTCGTCCACCCTGCGTGCTCCGGGCTGGTTGCGGGGCAGGTGCGGCTGGACCGTTGCTCACTGATCGTCGCTCAGCCAGAACAACACGCCCATGATCGCCTCCGTCGCAATGCAGTTTACACTGGTGAAACGCGTTTCACCGGTTATTATGTTTCCTGCTTGAGGTGCATAGGAGGGTACATCGATGGATCAGATGCGTCGCGGGTTGATGGGTGTGATTGCCGCAGTGGCGGCTTCGGGCAGCATCAAGGAGGCATTGGCAGCAAGCGCACCAACACTAGCCGAACACCCGATGGTCGCTCGGGTATGGCACGGTCGCACACCGCTCGACAAAGCGGAGGAGTATCGACAGTACCTGTTCGATGTCGGTGTGAAGAAGATCGCGACCTTGCCTGGAAATCGCGGCGTTCAGATGATGGTGGCCAAGAACGCCGAGCAGGGCGAGTTCATGGTGATTTCGTACTGGGACTCCGTCGACGCCATCAAGGGCTATGCCGGAGCCGATTACACCAAGGTGCACGATCTATCGCGCGACAAGGACTTCCTCATCGACAAGGAGTCGCTCGTCCATCACTTTGATCTTGACGTGAACCTCTGGCAGAGCTGAGCCCACTTAGGGCTCTCCACGTAGCCGACTATGCCGCCGGCGGCTCTGCTTTGCGCGGTTGCCGCACGGCTCCATCTCGCACCAGACACGGTTGTTGCTCTTCGTGGTGTCGAGGAAAAGCCACCCGCAGTTATGGCCCTCGCAACGCTTGAGTCGCGCGCGGTCAGCTGCCGTGATGATCGCCACCGCGGAGCTGGTGATTGGCCCGAGGATGATCTCCTCGGGCGCGTCATCGATGGTCCAGGTCCAGCCGAAAGCGCCCTGATCCGTGACGAGCCGGCCTTTGGACAGACATGCGGCATGGTTTGCGGCGATCACATTGATGATGGTCTGGTCCGCCGGCTCGTTCCGCACCAGCGCGGCAGTGAGCTGATAGACGGCCTCGCGCAATTCCAGGGCGCGCTTCAAGAAGCGTGTTGCCAACTTCTGATTTTCATCGAGAACGGCGCGTAGGCGCGCGACCGAAAGCTCGTCAACAATGGCAGCATGACAGGCCCATGTCAGCACATCGGAAGGAGTCTGCAAATGCTCGAGGTGTCGATCAGTACCCCGGCCCGAGGACGTGTTGCAAAAGTCCAGAGCCAGACCGCCACCGACTAAGGCAAGCGATCCGGCGCGTGATGGTGCTTTGACTGCTCGACTGGTCACGCAAGAACTGAGCAGCAAAATAGCTGTCTGCGCAACGCCGGCCTGTATTTGTCGGCTTCCCGACGCCAAGCTGATTGAGTTTGGAGCCTGGAGGCTGTCAGGGCCAAGTGGAAACCACTTGGCCCGATCGGGCAGCCGACCACGAGGGAATGCAAGAGTTTATCTGGTTCAGTAAGGAGCGGATAAACTCTAGGCCTCGCTCGCCGGGTCGCCGTCGCCGAGATGCACCCGAAAGCTGTGTTCATGGCCGCTTTCCACCTCGCGCACCACGACGCTGATCTCTCCGCCGTCGTCCGGCAGATCATGCAGATGCTCCATATAGGCGACCGCGGCAGCCTCGAACGAGGCTTCGATGAGCGTGCGGGCGTGGTGGGCGTCCACATGCCTCGCATGAACGCGGAAGGCGCGGGTTTCGGCGGTGTTGGTCATGGCGACGATCTCCTGAAACGGTAACGCTATCCCGGCTTGAATGGATTCATCACGCTTCGGAACGTCGAGCCGCACCGATTGTTGAGTCGCGGCAATGACCCCAGGAGGCCGCGTGACCGCAAGCAAACTCGGCCCCTACCAGCAGATGCGGGATTTCGGCGTCACGTCGGAGCCCTCGGGCGACGGCACGACGGTGCTGCCGTCCGACACGCGGCGTTTCGTGGTGCAGAAACATGCCGCAAGCCACCTGCATTTCGATCTGCGCCTCGAGCAGGGCGGCACCTTCCGGTCCTGGGCGGTGCCGAAGGGACCTTCGCTCGACCCGAAGGACCGGCGCATGGCCATTGAAGTCGAGGACCACCCGCTCGATTACGGCGATTTCGAAGGGACGATCCCCAAGGGCCAATATGGCGGCGGCACCGTGATGCTGTGGGACCGCGGCGCCTGGGCGCCCGAACCGGGCTTCGACGATGTTGAGGCGGCGCTTCGCAAGGGCGAGTTGAAGTTCAACATGGAAGGCGAGCGCCTGCACGGCTCCTGGGTGCTGGTGCGCACCAAGCCGAAGGGCAGTGGCAAACCTGCCTGGCTGCTGATCAAGCATCGCGATGCGGGCGCGGTCGAAGGCAACGTCACCGGCCCGACCGATGCGGATCGCTCGATCGCATCGGGCCGCGCGATGGCCGAGATCGCGAAGGGCAGCGGTCCGGCCGCGACGCCCTTCATGACAGGAAAGGCCCCTCGCAAGGCTGCGACGCCGGGCCCAGCCAAGCCCAAACGCGTCGGCAAGGCGAAGCCCGCCGCCGCATTGCCGGCCTTCATCGAGCCGCAACTCGCGGCCACGCTGGAAAAGCCACCGGCTGGCCACGGCTGGGCCCATGAGATCAAGTTCGACGGCTACCGCATGCAATTGCGCACGCAGGGCGGCACGGCGGTTCTGCTGACCCGCAAGGGCCTCGACTGGTCGGCCAAGTTCCCGGAGATCGTCGAGGCCGGGCGTCGCCTGCCGGACGGGATCGTCGATGGCGAGGTGGTGGCGCTCGACCATACGGGCGCGCCGTCCTTCGCGGCCCTGCAGGCGGCGATCTCGGAGGGTGACACCGCTGGCCTCGTATTCTTCGCCTTCGACCGGATGTTCGATGGCGCCACCGATCTGCGGCCGCTGCCGCTGACTGACCGCAAGGCGCGCCTGCAAGCGAGCCTCGCGGACGCGCCGAACACCTTGCGCTTCGTCGAGCATTTCATCACGGCCGGCGACGCCGTGCTGCAATCCGCCTGCCGTATGGACCTCGAGGGCATTGTGTCGAAGCGCCTCGACGCGCCTTACGAGTCGGGCCGAAGCGACAGTTGGGGCAAGTCGAAGTGCCGGCAGGGGCATGAGGTGGTGGTGGGGGCCTGGACCACCACGGGCGAGGCTTTCCGGTCGCTGATCGCCGGCGTCTACCGGGACGGCCATCTGGTGCATGTCGGCCGCATCGGCACGGGATTCGGGCGCGACGTCACGGCCCGGATCATGCCGCGCCTGAAGGCGCTCGAAACCGATGTGAGCCCCTTCACGGGCAAGGGTGCGCCCCGCAAGGCCGCAGGCATCCATTGGGTGAAGCCCGAGCTCGTGGCCGAGATCCATTATGGCGGCTTCACGGGCGATGGGTTGATCCGCCAGGCGTCATTCAAGGGCCTGCGCGACGACAAGCCCGCGCGCGACGTCGAGGCCGAGGCGCCCAACGCCACGACAGCCCTGCACGATCCCATTCCGTCCACGGTCGAAGTTCCCGCGACCCAAGGGTCCACGACGCGGGTCCGCACCGTCACACCCCGCGGCTCGGCGACTGTGCTGGGCGTTACGATCTCGCATGCCGACAAGCAGTTGTGGCCCGAGGCCGAGGACGGCGAACCCGTCACCAAGCTCGACCTGGCGCGCTATTACGAGGTTGTCGGCCCCTGGATGCTCGCCCACCTTAAAGGGCGGCCCTGTTCGATGATCCGCATGCCGGACGGCATCGGGGGCGAGCAGAAGTTCTTTCAGCGGCACGCCGGCCAGGGCCAGTCGTCGCTGATCACCGAGGTGGAGGTGCCAGGCGAGCCGAAGCCCTATCTGCAATTCGACCGGGTGGAGGCCCTGGTGGCGGCGGCCCAGACCGCGGCGGTGGAATTGCACCCCTGGAACAGCGAGCCCGGGGCGCCGCTGCAGCCCGGGCGGCTGGTGTTCGACCTTGATCCCGCCCCCGATGTGCCGTTCGAGCGCGTCATTGCGGCAGCGCGCGAGATCCGGGAGCGGTTGGAGCGGCTCGGCCTCGTCGGCTTCTGCAAGACCACCGGCGGCAAGGGCCTGCATGTGACGACGCCGCTACAGGCGAAAGCCATCGGCTGGGACGCCGCCAAGGCTTTTGCGCGCGACCTATGCAAGGCGATGGCGGCGGATACCCCCGATCGCTACCTGATCAGCATGGCCAAGAAGGACCGCACCGGCCGTATCTTCCTCGATTACCTCCGCAACGACCGGACCGCCACGGCGGTGGCGCCCTTGTCGCCCCGAGGCCGGCCCGGCGCGCCGGTATCGATGCCGATCGAGTGGACGCAGGTGAAGAAGGGCCTCGATCCGAGCCGCTACACGGTGCGCAGCGTCCCGAAGCGCATCGCCAAGCTGACCGCCTGGGCGGACTATCGCGAAGGCGAAAGGCCCCTCGGCCCGGCCATCAAGCGGCTCGGCAAAGGGTAGCGTCCCGCTCCGCCGCCCGATGTCGTCGCGTGTTCAGTCGTCCTCGACCAGCGGCGAAGGGCCGAGCTCCTCGAGCAGCTGCGCCATGCGGGCATAAGCGTTGTTGCGGTAGGCCACGAGCTTGGCGAGCTTCTCCGGCGCGTGCTTGCCCGTGAAGCCTTCGCCGGTCTTGGCGCCGAACTTGCCCTCCGCCACGAGGCCCTTCAGCAGTTCGGGCGTCGCCATGCGGTCGCCATAGGCGTCCTCGAACGTCTTGAAGCAATTGGCGTAAACGTCGAGCCCGGCCATGTCGGCGATGGCGAAGGGGCCGAAGAACGGCAACCGGAACCCGAAGGTGGAGCGCACGATGACATCGACGTCCTTCGGGCTGGCGATGCCTTCTTCGACGATCGAATTTGCTTCCTTCAGCAGCACATATTGCAGGCGGTTGAGCACGAAGCCGGGGGTGTCGGCTACTTCGGCGCTGTTGCGGCCGGCGCGCTTCAGCATGTCCTTGACCACGGGGATCAGCGCCCTGTCGGTGGCGGTGCCGCACACCAGCTCGACGCCCGGAATGAAGGGCGCTGGGTTGGAGAAATGCACCGTCAGGAAGCGCTCGGGGTTGGTGACGGCCGGCGCCAGCGTATGAACCGGCAAGGTCGAGGTGTTGGTGCCGATGATGGCATCGGGACGCGCCGCGGCGCAAATGCGTTTGAACACCTCGTGCTTGATGGCTAACACCTCCGGCACGACCTCTTCGACGAAGTCGACGGTACGGACCGCCTCCTCGATCGAGTCCGCGATCGACAGGTTGGCCTCGATGGCGGCGGCCGAGCCCGCTGCGAACAGGCCCTGCGCCTCGAACTCGCCCGCTTCGCGCAGCAGGCGGGTGAGCGCGGCACGCGTCGCCTCGGGCGACACGTCGGCCAGCACGACCTTCATGCCGGCGGCTGCGAGCGACTGCGCGATGCCGCCGCCCATGTAACCCGCGCCGATGACGGCAACGGTCTCGATCTTGGTGATCATGGTTGGGAACTCCAGGCGTCGTGAGGGAAAGGCCGGCAGGCCGGCGGGATCGGGGTTGTGTGCGCGCGCATCGGCGAGCGCGCGGTCGAATCAGGGCCGGTCGGCGGGCATCAGGGCCAGCACCGTGCGGGCCGCGAGCGCGAACGACACTGCGCCGGCATCCCGGTGACCCTTGCTGCGCTCGGCCAGTGGCCTGGCGCGGCCGAGGCGCGGCACGAGGCCCGCGGTGGCTTCTGCGGCCTCGTGGGCGGCCTGCGTGGCCGCCGCCCAGGCCTCCGGCAAGCTCGCACCGGCCTCGAGCCGCTGCGCCAGGGTGCAGGCAAAGGGTTCGAAGGCGTCGATCAGCGTCTTGTCGCCGACCTTGGCGCGTCCGAGGCACATGACGTTGTCGAGGGCCTGTCTCTTATACACATCT